>JAUXXK010000343.1 GCA_030681145.1 Methanobacteriaceae archaeon
TAAATTCATTTTATTAAATTCATTTTATTAAATTCATTTTATTAAATTCATTTTATTAAATTCATTTTATTATTTAAGTGACATTTGATTTTATTTAAATATTGTTAAGATACAAAAAAAATAAGATATGATTCAAAAATATTTTAAAAAGATTTATGAAAATAAGAATAATTATTTACTTTAACACATCAACAAGCAAAGTACCATTAATTACACAATCAAAATCAATCTTTTTTTCCCATCCTGCTTTCTTGAACATATCCATGTAGCTTAAGCCAATAATTTTCCCATCTTTATGGAGAATTTGATTGATCATTGCATTCAATTCATCAACATCCACATTAACTTTGGGTATGGTCAACCCACCAAGAAGTGCAACCACATCTGCTTTTGGATCTGCTGGTGCTGCCAGTTGCATACCTTGTGGAGTCATTTCAAGTTTAAGAGCACTATCTATATCAGTAAGTGTTATGAAACATGATTCCTTGTCCCTAACAGCATAAGCAAAGAGTTCAGCAAAGGGAGAGCATACACCAGGAGCCCCTACAAATGTTATTTTTTCTGCGTCGCCTACTTCTTCCTTAAAGGCATTTATATTGCCATTTAATCCTTTAAATTCGCTTACTTTTTTCATAAATATCCCTTTTAATTAATTGTAATATATTTAAATTTTTTTAGATAAAGTTTGGTCTGTGCTAATTATATTAAATTTGTGAGAATCTGTAAACTAAGATTTTCAGATCTTTTACAACCTTAATTTAAATGATAAAAGGATTGAAAAGTTGATTATTACCCTTGGAAAATATTTAAAGATGAATATATTAGGGATAAATAGACTTAATATCTGTTTTACGGTCAGTCTTATAGCGAAAATCACATTTTTTGTGGCCATCAGCCAGTGTTTCTCTCCGATGTAGTCCTAAATGTCCATTATCACTTATTATAATATCCATTGCACAGATATACGGCATGATTTCTTCAGCTGCGTGTTTTTTATATAATTTACATATGGCACACTCTATAAAATCTAGTCCAAAGTCATAATTTTCACCTTTGCTTTCCACAAATTCATAAACCCAGTCTTCAGGATATTCACGTTTTTGTGAGTTGATTGCAGCAAATTTCATATAAGAAATATATTTAGGAGAGGTTATTGGTGGAATAGAATCTGAATAATTCTTGTAAAATTCCACTGATGAATCATATATTAATTCACCAATATCATTTAAGGGCAGACCATGGTTTTTTAAAACCTTATAAATGGCCAAGTTTTGGGTGGAATCTATGAGATTGAAAGTTAATGGATTCTGATCCCCACCGATATATGGAATTTCATCAATAAGCTTTTCATATTTATCCCTAACTTCTTCAATAACGGTTATGGCCATGTCTTCATTGTATCTGTCAGTTATTAACTCTTTTATAATTGGTTTAAAGCCATCAAAATCAGCCAAAAGTTCGGCTTTTTTGGAAGTATAGTAATTATTCTCCATATCTTCGCCCATAGAATCCCTC
>JAUXXK010000347.1 GCA_030681145.1 Methanobacteriaceae archaeon
ATAACTTCATAACTATTAGGAGGTGGCTAATTGGCACGTAAAGAATTTATGTATCGCGGTTACACATTGGAAGAATTACAAGAAATGCCTATGGATAATGTTATTGAAATATTACCATCCCGACAGAGGAGATCTCTGAAAAGGGGATTCTTGCCAAGACAAAAAAAGATACTAGACAAAATTAGAAAATTGAAAAATGAAGGAAAACAAGGTAATAAGGGTGGAAAACCTCAAATAATCAAAACTCATTGTAGGGACATGATTGTTCTACCAGAAATGGTTGGAATGATTTTTGGAATTTATAATGGTAAAGTATTTGTTCAGGTACAAATTCAGCCAGAAATGATTGGTTGTTACTTTGGGGAATTTGCACCTACACGACAGAAAGTTGCTCACGGAGACCCAGGTATGGGAGCTACCAGATCATCTATGTTCGTGCCTCTCAAATAAGGAGAATAAACTATGGCTAAAATTAAATATGCTTTTAACGAAGACAATAAGGCCAAAACTGCTAAAGCTGTTGGGAAATCTTTAAAGATTTCTCCTAAACATGCTGTGGAGTTATGCAGGGAACTTAGAGGGAAAAAAATAGAAAGCGCCAAAGTTTATTTGGAAGATGTTATTAATATGGAAAAACCAGTTCCTTTCAAACGTCACAACAAAAAAGTTGGACACCGAAAAGGACTACAAGGTTGGCCTACTGGTCGGTACCCTGTTAAAGCTGCTACTCAAATATTAAAAGTTTTGGAAAACGCTGAAGCTAATGCAGAATACAAAGGATTGGATGCTGAAAATCTGAAAATCATGCACATTTCCAGTCACCGTGGATTTATAGTAAGAGGCTGGACTCCCCGTGCTTTTGGAAGAGCAAGTCCGTTTAACACACCCACAACCCACGTACAGATTGTCCTAGGGGAGGCCTAGATTTACATGATAGAAAAGGATTTTGTCACAGAGGGCTTGAAAAGAACTAAAATTGATGAATACTTACAAAGTGAATTAGAACGAGCCGGTTACGGTGGAATGGAAGTTCAAGTTACTCCTCTCGGCACTATGGTTGTTGTTTACGCTGAAAGACCAGGAATGGTTATTGGTAGAGGTGGAAAAACAGTCCGTGGCATAACTCAAAACTTAAAAACCAAATTCGATCTGGAAAATCCCCAGGTAGAAGTTAAAGAAGTAGATGTTCCTGAACTCAACCCTAAAATCATGGCTTATAAAATTGCAAATATGCTACAAAGAGGCATGCATTTTAGAAGAGTGGCCTACACAACCATAAGAAGAATTATGGGTGCTGGTGCTCAAGGTGTAGAAGTAACTATCTCTGGTAAAATTAGAGGGGCAAGATCTGCCACTGCTAAGTTTTCTGATGGTTACATAAAAAAATGTGGTGAACCTTCCATCCGTCTGGTTAAACAAGGATTTGCTACTGTGCAACTCAAACCAGGTGTTTTAGGAATTTATGTTAGAATAATGCCACCGAATGTTGTTTTACCAGATAAGGTTGATATCTTAGCTCCGGTCATTGAAGAAACTGTAACCGAAGAAATTGTGGAATCTGAAGAAATCGAAGAATCTTCAGAATCTGTGGAAGAAGTGGAAATAGTTGAATCCGAAGAGGAACTAGAAGAACTAGAAGAATCTATAGAAGAGACTGAAGATGCTGAAGAAAAATCTGTTGAAGAAGTTTCTGAAGAGGAATCTGAGGAAGTAGTGTCGGAAGAGGAATCTGAAACTAAATCTTCTGAAAAGTCTGAAAAATCAGAATAATACTTTAAAGGATGAAAAAAAATGGCTATCTTAAGAAGTAATGATATACGGGAAATGGATGTTGAGGAAATCCAGCAAAAACTGGTGGAACTCAAGGCCGAATTTGCCAAAAACATTTCCAAAAGTTCTGCATCAGGAGTAAATGAAAATCCTGGAAAGGTTAAGGAACTTAAAAGGACAATTGCTCGCGTTCTTACCATCATGAATGAAAAACAGAAGGAGACATAAATGAAAATCTGCGATGTATGTGGTCTTCCAGATGAACTCTGCGTCTGTGAAGAAATAGCACGAGAAGTTCAGACAGTAAAAGTGTTCACAGTGCGAAGAAGATTCGGAAAACTTATGACCATTGTAGAGGGCATAGACGAGCACGATATCGACATAAAGGAACTTACCAAGGAATTAAAAGCCCGATGTGCCTGCGGAGGCACAGCTAAAAAAGGCCAGATTGAACTTCAAGGGGATCATAAAAGAAAAGTTAAAGAAGTTTTGGCTAATATGGGCTTTTCATCTGATACTATTGAAATTCGTGAAATCGATAGGAAACACAATCGAAGAAGAAGATAATTTTAATTTGGTATTTTGAAAATTTAGAATTTATAATTATTAAATTATTGAATTTTAATTTTCATATCCATTAATTATCAATTCAAAATAATAAAATTATTTCGGGCACGCTATGATAACTCCACAAAATTTATTTCGACATGAACTAATTGGTTTAAATGTTGAAATTATTGAAAGTTCCCATGAAGGAATTATAGGAATTAAAGGAAAAGTTATTGACGAGACTCGAAATACCATCCGAGTCGAATTAAATGATGGGAATGAATCCATTATTGCTAAGAATGTCGCAATTTTTCATTTCCAAACTCCTAAAGGAGAAATAGTGGAGATTGATGGTAAAATCTTGGTAAGTCGCCCTGAAGATAGAATAAAAAAGAAATTTAGGAAAATTTAATTGGTGATAATATGGTTGGCATCGAAGTTCCAGAACCTAAATCCGAATGTAATGATCCTAACTGCCCTTTCCATGGATCTCTGCCAGTCAGAGGACAAATACTGGAAGGAATAGTTACTAATAACAAAGCCGAAAGGACCATTACGGTGGAAAGAAGTTATTACAAGTTCATTAGGAAATACGAAAGATACGAAAAGAGAAAATCAAAAATTAATGCTCACAAACCAGACTGTATGGAATTACAGGTTGGCGATGCAGTAAAAATAGCAGAATGCAGACCTTTAAGTAAGACTAAGCATTTTGTTGTGGTTGAGGTAAAGGGAGAGAAGTAAATGAAGGCTATTACATCTAATGTTACTAAAGCTCTACCTGTTGGTGCCCGACTACAATGCGTTGACAACACTGGTGCTAGAGAAGTAGAGATTATATCTGTAAAAGGATACAAAGGTGTTCGCAGGAGACTGGATGTTGCAGGAGTTGGTGACATGATAATAGTCTCTGTAAAAAAAGGATCTGTGGACATGAGAAAAGAAGTCATGACGGCAGTAGTTGTGAGGCAGAAAAAAGAATACCAACGGGCTGATGGTCTGCGAATTAAATTTGAAGATAATGCAGCTGTTATTATAAGTCCTGAAGGTGTTATCAAAGGATCCGAAATTAGAGGACCTGTTGCTAAAGAAGCTGCTGACCGATGGCCTGCTGTTGGAAGTGCAGCTAGTATAATTGTTTAATGGTGATCAAATGTCAAAACAACCCAGAAAACAAAGGAAATACATTTACAATGCACCTTTACACGCGCGCCATAAACTTATGAGTGTAACCCTGAGCAAAGATCTTCGGGAAGAATATGATAGAAGATCTCTTCCTGTAAGAACCGGGGATACTGTGCTGATTATGCGCGGCGATTTCAAAGAACACGAAGGAAAAGTTGAAACAGTAGACCTTAAAAACTACAGAGTACGTGTAGAAGGGGCCACTACTAAGAAACCTGACGGAAATCCAGTTTTCTTCCCAATTCATCCATCTAACTTGATGATTGTGGAAATGGATTTAAAAGACGAAAAAAGAAATAAAATTTTAGAAAGGAAGGGATAATATGGCAAAGATGGGATCAAGAAAACATCTTAAGCGTTTTAAATCTCCTAAACACTGGCCCATTCATCCAAAAGAAGATAAATGGACGGTCAAACCTTCTGCTGGACCTCATGCCATTGAAAGTTCATTACCTCTAATGATTGTAATTAGAGATATTCTGGGTATTGCTGATAATTCCCGGGAAGCAAAAAGGATCATTAACAATGGTGATGTGCTTGTAGATGGTAGAGCAAGGAAGGACTATAAATTCCCTGTTGGTTTTATGGATGTAGTACAGATTCCTAAAAATGAAGGAATCTATAGAGTACTGCCAGATGAAAAAGGAAGATTAATTTTACATCAGATCAAACAGGAAAATGTAGAATTTAAATTATGCAAAATTGAAAACAAAACCACTCTTAAAAATGGAAAAACTCAATTGAATCTTCATGATGGCCGTAATGCTATTACTGATGATCAACTCAATGCTGGTGATGTAATAAAACTTAAAATTCCTGAACAGGAAGTTATAGAAAGCATCAAATTTGAAGAGAGTACCATTGGTCTGGTCACTGGTGGAAAACACACTGGTGAGATTGGTAAAATTAAGGAAATTAATATAACCAAATCTTCCATGCCCAATACTGTGGTAATTGAAACTGAAAATAATAAAACTTTCCTTACTTTAAAAGATTATGTTTTCGTAATTGGAAAAGACGAACCTGCTATTTCACTTCCTGGGGGAAAATAGATGAACCCTATGGAAGAAGTAATAATTGCCAAAGCAACCATGAATATTGGTGTTGGTGAATCAGGTGAACAACTGGCTAAAGCAGAAAAGCTTTTAGAAAATATGACAGGCCAGCAGCCAGTTCGAACTTATTCTAAAGTAACTAATCCTGAATTCGGTATAAGAAAAAATCAACCTATTGCCTGCAAAGTATCTTTACGTGGAGAAAAAGCAGAAAAAGCCATAAAATTGATATTGGATGGTATAGGTCACAAACTAAAATCAAGACAGTTTGATGCTCAGGGAAATGTGTCCTTTGGTATACATGAACACATTGACATCCCGGGAATGAGATATGATCCAGATATTGGTATATTTGGAATGAACTTATCCATTACCTTTGAAAAACCAGGGTACCGAATTAAAAGAAGGAAAATTCAACGGAAAAAAGTTCCAGCAAAACAAATGGTTAAAAAAGAAGAAACCATGAAATTTATGCAGGATAAATTCCAGGTTAATATAGTTTAAGGGTGAGATTATGCCAAGAAAATATGGAAAGGCATCCAGAAAATGTTCAAGATGCGGAGATCACTCTGCTCTGGTTAGAAGATACGGGCTCATGTTATGTAGACAGTGCTTCAGAGAACTCGCACCGAAAATCGGATTTAAAAAGTACAACTAGTACATAAAAGAGGTGTTTTACTGTGACTCTTATGGATCCTCTTGCAAATGCCCTAACAAATATGAGAAACAATGAACTGCAGGGAAATGAAAAATGTAATATATCTCCTGCATCTAAATTGATAGGGCGAGTCTTACGGACAATGCAAAAAGAAAACTACATTGGTGAATTTGAATATTTAGACGACGGCAAAGCTGGAAAGTTCTTAGTGGACTTAGAAGGTAATATAAACCAATGTGGGGTTGTTAAACCCAGACATGCCGTTAAAAAAGATGAATTCGAAAAATTCGAAAAAAGATACTTGCCAGCTAAAAATTTCGGAATAATTATTGTTACCACTCCTCAGGGAATAATGACCCACAAAGAAGCTAAAGATAAGGGAATTGGTGGCAGATTACTGGCATATATATACTAGGTGATATCATGGTTCTAGCAGCTGTACTTCGGGAAGAAGTTGAAGTCCCGGAAGGTGTGAATGTTACCCTGAAAGATGAAGTAAATGTGAATGGACCTAATGGAAAACTTTCTAGGAAGTTCAATTACCCAAAAATCACCATCAAACAGGAAGAAGATAAAATAGTCTTGGAAACATTGTTTCCTAAAAAAAATGATAAAGCAATGTTAGGTACTATCAGATCCCATATCACTAACATGATTAAAGGTGTTAATGAAGGATTTACATACCACATGAAAATTGTTTATGCTCACTTTCCCATGACCGTTAAAGTGGCCGGTAATAAGGTCATTATAGAAAACTTTTTGGGTGAGAGATATCCTCGTAATGCTAAAATAGTAGGCAGTTCCAAAGTTCAGGTTAAAGGGGATCAAGTAACTATAACTGGCATTGACAAAGAAGATGTGGGCCAAACAATGGCTAATCTGGAACAAGCCACTAAAATTAAGGGAAGAGATCCTAGGGTTTTCCAGGATGGTATTTACCTTACAAGTAAAAATTAGGGCTATTGGTGATTTCAATGAAGAAAAAATTCAAAAGACAGGAATACGCCAGATACCAGAAACTTGGCCAAAAATGGAGAAGGGCTCGGGGAAAAACCAGTAAAATGCGGAGATATGAAAAAGGTAAACCTGCCATGCCAACTGTTGGTTATGGATCTCCCAAAGCTACAAGAGGTTTACACCCGTCTGGTTATCAAGATATTCTGGTTTGTAATGTGAAAGAATTAGAAAATCTAGATCCAAGTATACAGGCTGGAAGAATTAGTTCCACTGTTGGAAAAAGAAAAAAGGAAATGATGTTATTAAAAGCAAAAGAACTTGGCATTAAAATATTGAACAAATAATGCCCAGTTTTTGAGCAATGTCCAAATTTGGAATTTTTAAAATAATTATAATTAATTATTTATAAGAAATTTAAAATTGAATCTAAAAATTAAAACGGATTTATTATAAAAAAATCTGTCATTTATAAATTCAAAATTATAAAGATAATTGGACATATGGATCTGATTAAAAGGAAAATATAGATATTTCAGGAAAATAATGGATTTATTGAATTTAAAAAATTCAGCTTTCTATTATTTCTTTGTTAAAATCAGGTCCAATGAAATGTGAAATATCATTTCATGATAAAGGGTACACTTGAACCATAGGGATTATTAAAATAATGATTATCTTTCGATAAAGATTTATTATAATGATGCTGGTTCTGGTCATTTTATCAGCTCAACGCTGAAAAAGGAGGTTTCTTAAATGAATCTTACTACTCAGAAAAGATTAGCTGCAGATATCCTGAAAGTAGGGGTAAATCGTGTATGGATCGACCCTGAACAAATAGAAGAAGTTTCACGGGCCATAACTAGGGAGAGCGTGAAGCAGCTAATAAACAATAAAGTAATCAGGGCTAAACCTCAACAGGGTATAAGCAGTTATAGGTCAAAGAAAATAGCTCAGCAAAAAAGTAAAGGGCGAAGAAAAGGCAGAGGTAGTATAAAAGGAGCAAAAGGTGCTCGAAGACCCAAGAAAGAAGCTTGGATGACTACCATCAGAGCCTTAAGAAAGGATCTTAAACAAATGAGGAACGACAGGGAAATTAATACTACTACTTATCGTAAACTCTATAGAATGGCTAAGGGCGGTGCCTTCAGAAGTAAATCTTACATGAAAACATATGCACGCGACCATGACATGCTCAGGTAGGAGGAATTAAGTTGGCACACGGATCAAGATATAAAGTAGCATTTAGAAGAAGAAGAGAAGGTAAAACTGATTATCATGCCAGACTAAGATTAATAGATCTGGACAAGTCAAGATTGGTTGTCAGAATATCTAATAATCATGTTATTGTCCAAATAATCAATGTGGCAGAACAAGGTGATGAAACTGTTGTTTCAGCACATTCCAAAGAATTACAAAAATTGGGTTGGTTAGCTGGAACTAAAAATACCTCAGCAGCTTATTTAACTGCATATCTATGCGCTAAAAAAGCTTTAAGCAAAGGTGTTGAAGGTGCTGTTCTTGATATTGGTTTAAAATCATCAATTAAAGGATCAAAAGTTTTTGCAGCACTTAAAGGCGCATCTGACGCCGGTTTATATGTTCCTCATGGAGAATCTATTCTTCCTGATGAGAGCCGCATAACCGGTGAACACATATCTGAATATGCAAAATCACTGGATGAAGAAGAACTCAAAAAGAAGTTTTCCCAGTATTTAGATAAAGGACTTTCACCTGTTGATTTACCAGACCACTTTGAAGATATGAAGAAAAAAATTGACGAGGCTGAGGTATAATCATGAATTACAAAAAGGAAGATTGGGAGCCTAAAACAAATTTAGGGCGATTGGTTAAGGAAGGAGTAGTATCCAATATTGACGAAATCTTCGAAAAAGGACTTCCTATAATGGAATTGGGAATTGTCGATACTCTTCTCCCTGATTTGGAAGAAGAAGTAATGGACGTTAACTTGGTTCAGAGGATGCACAAATCCGGAAGAAAAGTAAATTTCAGGGTTATTGTAGCTGTTGGAAATAAAGATGGTTATGTTGGTCTCGGACAAGGTAAAGCCCGAGAAGTTGGTCCTGCTATTAGAAAAGCAGTTGATGATGCCAAATATAACATTATAAAAGTTAGAAGAGGATGCGGAGATTGGGGTTGCGTATGTGGAAGAACACATACTGTTCCATTCAAAGTTTCTGGTAAAAGTGGAAGTGTCAGGGTTACTCTAATGCCTGCTCCTGGAGGAGTAGGATTAGCCATAGGAAATGTGGGTAAAACTATAATGAAACTTGCAGGTATAGATGATTTATGGTCACAAACCAGTGGACAAACTCAGACTACCGTTAACTTTGCCAATGCAACCTTTGATGCCTTAAAACAGTTGAGCAGGGTTAAAGCCCAAGAAAAAGATCTTAAAAATTTGGGTGTTTGCTCCAGCTAATACTAGTTAAATGGTGATAAAAATGTTAGCAGTACTAAGAGTAAGAGGTACAGTTGGTGTTAAAAAAGACATCGCTTATACCATGGATATGTTAAAACTCACCAGGATTAATCACGCCGTTCTAATCAATGAAAACCCCAGTTACAAAGGTATGCTCCTTAAATCCAAGGATTATATTACCTGGGGCGAAATCGATCAGGAAACTTTAACTCAACTTATCACTAAAAGAGGACGAGTTGTGGGCGGAGAAAAAATCACTGATGATTATATAAAGAATAACACGGAATATTCTTCAATAGAAGAATTTTCAAAGGCAATTCTCGAATCTGAAATAACATTTGAGGATGCTAATATAAAACCAGTATTCAGATTACACCCTCCTAGAAAAGGATATGAAGGTGTAAGAACAGCTTTCCAGGAAGGCGGAAGTCTTGGATACAGGAAAGAAGAAATTAGGGCACTCATCAAAAAGATGGTGTAATCGCCTTAATTTATTTATATTCAACGATTAATCTATAATCAATTCTGAAGATGGAGAATCATTATTTCCATTTATTTCCACTTTAAGGAACAAATTAATGGATTTAATTGATCTCCCAATGATTATAATCCGGAGAATTTAAAATGATCAGAACTAAACGGAAAATAAACAAAATGAGAGGTTCCCGAACCATAGGCGGGGGTTGTTCCAAGAAAAGGAGAGGAGCAGGCCATCGTGGTGGAAGAGGGATGGCTGGAGGCCACAAACACAAATGGTCTTGGATTGTCAATAATGATCCAGATCATTTCGGTAAATACGGTTTCAAAAGGCCCCAAAAATCAATTAAAAAGGTTAACCCTGTTAATTTAAGTTACTTAGATGAAAATTTAGAACAATTGCTGGAAAAAGGTTTGGCCACCACAGAAAATGATGTTATTGTAATTGATATCACTGACCTTGGATTCAATAAAGTATTAGGTCGTGGCAAAATAACAAAACCTCTTTTAATAAAAGCTCCTGAGTTTTCTGGATTGGCTGAAAAGAAAATCCAGAAAGCTGGTGGCGAATCAGTAACTCTCTAATTTATTTTATCTTTCATATTCAATTGTATAAGGAGTGAAATAATTGATAGAGAAACTTCAGCCTATTTTTTCTATTTTACCCCAGGTAAAAAATCCTGAGCACAGAATTGCATTTAAAGAAAAATTGAAATGGACAGGAATTATATTGATCCTGTACTTTTTACTTACCCAAGTACCATTATATGGTCTTAGTCCCTTAGCTGTGGATCAATTTTCTCAGCTACGTGCTGTTTTAGCTGGCAGCTTTGGTTCAATTCTTACTTTGGGAATAGGACCAATTGTATCCGCATCCATTGTGCTTCAGCTTTTGGTTGGCGGTAAAATTCTTAAATTAGATTTATCACGACATGAAGATAAGGCTTTGTTTCAAGGAGCTCAAAAACTCCTAGCTATCATTTTTACACTCTTTGAAGCTATTGTGATGGTACTTACGGGAGCTATAGCTGCTGAATCTTCACAATTCATTTGGATACTTATATTTCAAATGACTATCGGAGGAATTTTAATAATTTTCCTTGATGAGGTCGTTTCTAAATGGGGATTTGGAAGTGGAGTAGGACTGTTTATTGCAGCGGGCGTATCTCAGGAAATTATAGTGGGTTCATTTAATATATTATCATCTCCTACTCAACCAGGTGTACCTGCTGGTAAAATTCCAGCGTTTATATATTCATTAACTACAGGATCACCATCTTTTGATTACTTAATTCCTGTTATAGCAGTAATTGCAGTATTTTTGGTGGTAGTATATGCTGAGAGTATGAGGATAGAAATTCCTTTATCTTCTGGTAGGGTGAAGGGAGCTCGAGGAAAGTATCCATTAAGATTTATATATGCTAGTAATATGCCAGTAATTCTGGCCAGTGCATTGTTATTGAATGTTCAGTTATTTGCCAATCTTTTCCAAAAAATTGGTTATCCTATTTTAGGAACTATTGTCAATGGGCAAGCGGTTAGTGGATTGGCGTATTTATTAACTCCTCCTCGTAGTTTAGATGTTTTATTTACAGATCCACTACATGTAATTGTATATGGTGTAGTATTCATAGCAATGTGTATTGTCTTCGCGATTTTGTGGGTAGAATTAAGTAACATTGGGCCAAAAGCTGTGGCAAAACAGCTACATGATATGGGTATGCAAATTCCTGGATTTAGAAGTAGTCGAAGACAGTTTGAAAAGATAATGAAGAAGTATATTCCTGCTATGACTGTTTTAGGTGGTGCTTTTGTAGGTCTTCTTGCATTCGGGGCAGATCTTACAGGTGCTCTTGGTGGTGGTACTGGTGTTCTACTAACTGTAGGAATTGTATACCGACTTTATGAAGAAATTGCACAGGAACAGTTGATGGATATGCATCCAATGCTAAGAAAATTCCTGGGAGATTAAATTTATCTTAATTTTGAGTGAACAAGGAGTATGGTAAGATGAAAGTAGCTGTTATGGCGGGAATTCCCGGATCCGGAAGTACTACGGTTTTAAACCAAGCATTAAAAGACCTTGATTACATTAATGTAAACTATGGTGATGTAATGCTCCAGATTGCTCAGGAAAAAGGATTAGTTGAAGATAGAGATGCTCTAAGGAGGTTATCTCCATCTGCGCAAAAAGAAATTCAAAAAGGAGCAGCAAAAAGTATAAGAGAAAGGTCGAAGCAAAATAACATAATCGTTGATACCCACTGCACTATTAAAACACCTGCTGGTTTTTTACCGGGGCTTCCTAAATGGGTTTTGGAAGAACTTCAACCTGATATTTTCTTGTTAATAGAAGCTGATGCAGATGAAATTTTACTTCGGAGAATCAGTGATACTTCACGCACTAGGGATTTAGAAATGATGAAGGAAATAAATCTTCATCAAGAAATGAATCGAGCTGCTTCTATGGCATATGCCGTGCTTACTGGCGCCACTGTACAGATTATTGAAAATCACGATAATCAGCTTGAAAATTCTGTAGTGGAAATGGTGGAAACACTAAAATAAAATAAAAATAGTTAGAAATTTAATTAAATTTATATATTTATTTATATAATCTAATAAAAATATAAACTAATTTATAATAATCTATTATGAATTTGATATTCAGATAAAAAAATATCTAACTATGATTTTAAAGAAGAGGAAATAAAAATGTTTGATTTAATCTATGGGGTTTTGAATGCAATATTTGGACCTGTAATTGCACTTGATCCCAATCCCAATAATCCCATATTCACAATTTTCCTGATTTCTACATTAGTGGCATTCTTCATTACTCTAGCCAATAAGTTACTGGTAGATCAGGACAAAATGGAATCTATAAAAAAGGAAATGCAAGAATTCCAGCAAGAAATGAGGGAAGCTCAAAAGTCTGGTGACCCTAAAGTTATGGAAAAAATGCAAAAAAAACAAATGGAGTTTATGGGCAAACAGAAAGACATGATGACCATGTCATTTAAACCCATGATTGTAACCATGTTACCCATTCTTATTGTATTCTGGTGGATGGCCCAGGAACCACACATAGCAAATACGGTAGTAATGCTTCCACAAGTAACATATTATGTGCTTTTAGTACCTATATGGCACATGTTTTACCAGCCTCTCGCTAGTACACCTGTTGGTGCTATTGAATGGTTAGGATGGTATGTATTATGTTCATTTGCTATGTCTCAGTTATTCAGAAAATTAATGGGACTTAAAAGTGGTGGAATGTAAGTACTAACATTAATTTAATTCGAATAAGTTTCATAAATAAATACACTAATTTATATTATAAACTATTCAAATAAATTATATCTAAATAAAGTAAGATATTATCATATCTAATTTTTAGAGTATATTGTTAGTAACGAAATTTTTATATTAATTAATAATTAGGAGAGATAAAATGCCAGCATTAAGATATAGATCCAGATCATACAAGAGGACTTTTAAAAGGACTCCTGGTGGAAAAACGGTCTTAAGATATAAAAAGAAAAAACCAAGTAAGCACATATGTGCAGAATGTGGTAAATTACTCCATGGTGTTCCTCGTGGAAGGCCATATGAAATTAATAAATTAGCAAAAACTAAAAAACGACCTAACAGACCTTACGGTGGACATTTATGTACTGAATGCACCCGTAAATTATTTAAACAAGAGGCAAGGTCTTAATGATTATTACCATCGGTGGATTAGCAGGTAGTGGAACAACCACTACGGCTAAAATATTGTCTCAAAATTTAAACATTCCTTTCGTATCTGTAGGTGACATATTCCGGCAGATGGCGAATGAAAAAGGAATGGATATATTAGAATTCAGTAAACTCGCCGAAAATAATATAGATATTGACACTGAAATTGATCGTAGACAGTCTGAAATGGCTAAAAAGTCAAAAAATCTTATTGTGGAAGGAAGACTTTCTGCATATTTTGTGGATGCTGATATAAAAGTATGGATGATTGCCCCATTAGATGTTCGTGCTGAACGGATTTCTCAGAGGGAATCTAAACTATTAGAAACAGCAAGAAAAGAAATCAAAATACGTGAAGATAGTGAATCGCTCCGATACAAGGAGATTCATGACATTGACATCAATAGCCTAGACATTTATGACATAATCTTGAATACGAATAGTTTTCAAGCTAATAGCGTCGCCGAAATAATAGAAAAAGTTACAAAGGTGATTTAATGCCAGCAATAGAAGTAGGAAGAGTATGTGTTAAAACCGCAGGTAGAGAAGCGGGAGAAAAGTGTGTTGTAGTAGATATTATTGATGAAAAGTTCATAGAAGTTGTAGGATCATCTGTAAAAAACCGCAGATGCAACATTCAACATCTGGAACCTTTAGATCAAAAAATCGAAATAAAATCAGAAGATCCTGAAGAGATCAAAAAAGAGTTAGAAGCTCTAGAATAATGATCTTTTTTGGCGTTGTATGTGTTTAGCTTATTAGTATTTTATTCAAATTAAAGATGTTATGAAATGATTATTGGTTCATAACTAAGATTAGGTGGCAAACTATATTCCACATTATCTGAATTTTTAATTCAAAAAATCTAAAAACATTATTCATGGATTTTATCAACGCTTAAATCAACGCCTAGCAGGTTATTTAGATGGAAAATTTAATTATTAAAGCCGAAAGTGAAACCAATCCGGAGTATGGTTCCTGTCCGGATTCACGCCCAATTAAAGAACACCTTAGCAAGGGAATTATTAATCTGGACAAAACGTCTGGCCCTACTTCTCATGAAATTGATTCATGGGTACGCATAATTCTTGACGCTCAAAAGACGGGGCATGGTGGAACTTTAGACCCTAAGGTCACAGGCATATTGCCCATAGGAATTGATAAGGCTACTAGGGTAATGCAATTACTACTGGCAGCTGAAAAAGAATATATCTGTCTGATGAGACTTCACCGTGAGATTGATGAGCCTCAAATTCGTGATATATTCTCTGAATTCCAGGGTAAAATTTTCCAGACCCCTCCCCTGAAATCTGCAGTAAAGCGAGAACTAAGGGTTAGAAATATTTACTATGCTAACATTCTTGAAATTGAGGGGCAAGATGTTCTTTTCAGAATTGGATGTGAAGCTGGTACTTATATTCGAAAATACTGCCATGACATTGGTGAAGCTCTGGGTATTGGTGCACACATGGCTGAACTGCGAAGAACAAAGGTTGGCTCTTTTAAAGAGGATGAAACAGTCACTACTTTACACGATCTTACTGATGCTTACTACTACTTGAAAGAAGATAGTGACGAATCTTTAATTAGAAAATGTGTGCTTCCAATGGAAAAAGCAGCATCCCATCTTCCCAAAGTAGTTGTCAGGGATTCTGCCGTTGATGCAATTTGTCATGGTGCAAAATTAGCTTCTGGCGGTATCTTGAGATTAGATGAAAACATTAAAAAAGGAACAACAGTGGCTGTTGAAACTCTCAAAGGAGAACTCATTGCGGCAGGCGAAAGTCTGGAAACAGCTGAAGAAATTGTAGAATCAGAAAACGGTATTATGGTGGATATAAAAAAGGTATTTATGGAACCTTCAACATATCCTAAATTGTGGAAATAAAGTAAATGATATATTTTTTTAATTTCAAACTATTTTTATTAAAATAGATGAATAATTTATATCAATTTTATAAATAATTTTCTGAAAATTAAATAAACTCTTTAAATACCAAAAACTATAAACCATAAAAAAATGAAATAGTTTTTTACTATTTATAAGATAGCTATTTATAAAATAGTTTAATATTGCATTGCTGAAGTTTATAAGACCATATTATCTATGGCCGGGATAGTCTAGCTTGGTAAGGCGCAAGACTGGAAATCTTGTGGAGATTCTCTCCGCCTGGGTTCAAATCCCAGTCCCGGCGTTATTGGTATATATGTAAGTTCTAAAGAATATTTTTTAGTTCTTACCCCTATGACAATATTTGCACATTAAAAAAAGAAATATGAAAAAACAGACATTAGTTAATGTCTTGAATTCGCACATTTCCCGTCTGTGGATTCGCTCTGTATTTGGAGGTTACATAAAATGGATGAAGATTTTAAGCACTTAGTTCGTATTGCCAGAAAGGATGTAAATGGTAATAAAGCTATTATAAATGCTTTAACAGATATTAAAGGTGTTGGAAACGGATTATCCAAAGCAATAATCATTGCTATGGGTTTTGACCTTGAGCAAAAAATGGGTTACCTTTCTGATGAAGATGTTTTAAAAATTGAGGAAGCATTAAAAGATCCTCAAAAATACGATATCCCCGAATGGATGTTAAACCGTCGTAACGATTACGAAACTGGTGAAACTAAACATTTAATTGAATCTGATCTTGTAATGTGTCTTCGAGATGATCTAAATAGAATGAAGAAAACTCGAAGTTACAAAGGACGAAGACATGAAGTTGGTTTACCTGTCAGAGGTCAAAGGACCAAATCTACCTTCAGAAAAGGTTCTTCTGTTGGCGTAAGAAGAAGGAGAGGAAGACAATAGGTCATAAGATCATTGTCATTGTCAGATAAAACAATTATAAGGAGATATGGTTATGGGACACCCAAGAAAAGCAAGGAAAAAGTACGATACTCCTCCACACCCATGGAATGCAGATAGGATTAAGGAAGAAAATAAACTTACATCCAAGTACGGCCTAAAAAATAAGAAAGAAATTTGGAAAGCCGAAACCATGGTGCGAAGATACAGAAGAGATGCTAGATATTTACTAGGTCTTTCCACTGAACATACAGAAGGGGAAAGAAAAGAATTATTAGGGCATCTGATAAGATTTGGAATTTTAGGAGAAAAAGCTCATCTGGAAAATGTTTTAGATCTTACCGTTGAAGACGTTTTAAGAAGAAGATTACAAACTATGGTTCACCAGAAAGGTCTTTCCCGAACTGCTAAAGAAGCAAGAATCTTTGTTGTGCACGGACACATTGCCTTAAATGGTAAAAAAATTGATTCACCAAGTTACATTGTAAAAAGAGGAGAGGAAGATAGTATAGGATACTATGCTTCATCCCCAGTGGCCAAACAATTCCAAACTAAGCAAGAAACTAAACCTGCTGAGGAAAAAAATTAATTAAGAGGCGTTATAATGGCTGAAAAAGAAAAATGGGGTATTGCTAATATTTACTCATCATTTAACAATACAATAATAACCATTACTGATATCACAGGAGCAGAAACCATTACCCAATGGTCTGGTGGTAAAGTTGTACGGGCCGACAGACAGGAGTCATCTCCTTTTGCGGCAATGGAAGCTGCCTCCAGAGCTGCCGATGATACTAAAGAAAAGGGAATCGTAGGATTACATATAAAAGTACGTGCTCCCGGTGGAAACGGACCTAGAACTCCTGGGCCTGGTGCTCAAGCTACAATTAGGGCTTTAGCCAGAGCAGGTATTCGAATTGGTAAAATTGAAGATGTTACTCCTATACCTCACGATGGTACCGGAAGGCCTGGAGGTAAGAGAGGAAGAAGGGTCTAATATGGAGATTCATGTCCAAAAGAAGAATGAGATTGAACTTGTTTTTACGATCAGCGGTGCGGATATGTCTTTTGTCAATGCCATTCGTAGAGTGTGTATGATGGAAGTTCCTAAAATGGCAATTGACGACGTGCACATAATTAAAAATGACTCCGCCATGTTCGATGAGGTTCTTGCCCATAGATTAGGATTATTACCACTGGTATCTGATTCTGAATCTATTGATGGTATGATATTACCTGAAGAATGTGACTGTGAGGAATACTGCCCAAAATGTAGTGTTTCTATGGTTCTAAAAAAAGAAGGACCTGGAGTTGTTTATTCCAAAGACTTATCTTCAGAAGACTCAAGGATAAAACCAGTTTATGATACTATACCTCTTCTAAAACTCAAAGACGATCAAGAAGTTGAATTAGAGGCAACAGCCCAGTTAGGAATAGGAATGGAACATGCTAAATGGGAACCTACTACCGCATGTGCCTATAAATTCTATCCACAAATAACTATTGGTGAAGATTGCCAGTCCTGTCAAAAATGTGCTGAAGCATGTCCAAGAGGAGTTCTTGAATTCGATAAAAAATCTGAAAAGATTAAAGTAGTCGATGAATTGAACTGTTCTATGTGTAAGAGCTGCTTTAGAGTATGTGAATCTCGCACAATTGATATAGGATTTGATGATACTAAATTCATTTTTACGATCGAAACTGACGGTTCAACACCTCCGGAAGAGGTTTTAATCAAAGCTTGTGATGTATTATCAGAAAAAGCGGACAAGATTATTGACATTTTGTGAAGGAGGCTAATCAATGGTAAGAAAAATTACCAAGACTAACCCTAACATAATTGAACTTATAGGGACTCTTAAGAAAAAATCTAATTCAGAAGAAGCAGCAATCTGGAAGGATGTTGCAAAAAGATTGGAGAGATCTACCCGTAGAAAATCTCAAGTTAACCTATCTACTATCAACAGACATTCCAGCGCTGATGAAACAGTATTAATACCTGGAAAAGTTTTAGGAAGTGGTGAAATTAACCACAAAGTAAATGTAGTAGCTCTTGGATTCTCTCAATCAGCTCAGGAAAAAATTGAAAGTGCAGGCGGAGAGTGCCTGGATATTGGTACCGCTCTGGAAAAAAATCCCAAGGGTAGCAACATCAGAATATTAGAATAATTAAAAATAACGTGGTGTTTTTATGATTATCGATGGAGACGGACACATCATGGGAAGACTTGCCAGTGTAGTAAGTAAAAAACTTCTCGATGGAGAAAATGTTGTAGTTCTCAATGCAGAGAAAATAATTATCACTGGATCGAAGGAATGGGCTTACGCCAGATACAAACAAAGACTCGACAGGGCTAGTATCTCCAACCCCCGAAAAATGGGTCCTAAATTTCCTAAACGGCCAGATGATATATTTAGAAGAACAGTAAGAGGAATGTTACCTTATAAAAAACCTACTGGAAGAAAAGCTTATAAAAGCCTTAAAGCTTTCGTAGGCATCCCTCGTGAGTTTTCAGATATAGAAACTTCCAATGTTCCAGAAGCTCAAGCAAAACATATTAAGAAAAATACTGATCTTGGAGAAATTTCTAAGCTTTTAGGAGCCAAGTTTTAATCTCAAAGATTAATTTTATGCAGGATGTGTAACGATGAAAAAAGTTGTTCATACAAGTGGAAAAAGAAAAACTGCCATTGCTAGAGGCACATTACATGAAGGGAAAGGCAGAATCCGTATTAATAAGTCTCCTGTAGAGTTATACGATCCGGAGTTAGCCCGCCAAAAAATTTCAGAACCCTTAACTTTAGCTGGTGATATCATTAACGATATCGACATTGACGTTAAAGTTATTGGTGGTGGAGTAATGGGTCAAGCTGAAGCTGCCCGTATGGTTATTGCAAAAGGCCTAGTTCAATGGACTAATGATATGGATCTTAAAGAAAAATTCTCTCAGTATGACAGAACCATGCTGGTAGGAGACCCTCGACGTTCCGAACCTAAAAAATATGGTGGAAAAGGCGCTCGAGCTAGAAAACAGAAGAGTTATCGTTAATCGATAATTTTTTCATATTTTTATTAAATTTATCTTTAAAAAAAAATTGATGATCTGTTATGATTCCAATAAGATGTATAAGCTGTGGTAAAGCAGTATCAGCATATTTTGATGAATATCAAAATAGGACGGTCGAAGGAGAAGATCCTAAGGCAGTGCTGGATGATCTGGGTGTTACCAGATACTGTTGTAGAAGAATGTTAATTTCCCATGTTGAGACATGGTAAGAGGGACCGTAGGGTAGCTTGGTCCATCCTCCCAGCCATTGAATAAGTTTAAAAGTATGCATAAGCTTACAGCTTGTAGTATAAACAGATTCTAGTATTTAATGTATTCTATATGAATATCATATACTTGGTTCTTTCAACTGGAACGGGGATGGTCAACACCGGAACGCTGGAGACCCGAGTTCAAATCTCGGCGGTCCCATCCTTTTTACTTTAAAGCTAAGCTTAAAAAACATAGATCCTGTTAAGTTTAATAACTTAAAAGTTTAATAATTATATATCTCAACTCAAGATTCTATGAATTTATATTCTAACTTAAAGCATTCATGGACTATATTATGAACATGGAGGAGAGATTTTGGTATCAAGTAAATTAACTCGATTTGAAAGAGCTAGAATTATAGGTGCGAGAGCTCTTCAGCTTGCCATGGGAGCAAAACCAATGGTTAAAGTGTCTGGAGCTATGGACCCTATAGATATAGCTACTTTAGAACTTAAAAAGAAAGTTATCCCTTTAGATGTAAGAAAATAACCACTAATTAACCACTATTTTTTCATAAGAGGTGTTTTTGTGGATAGCGTTATTGAAGACGTACGTGTACGTAAAATTTTAGATAGTAGAGGAAACCCTACTCTGGAAGTTGATGTAATAACTTGGAATGGCTTTGGTCGAGCTGCTGCACCAAGCGGTGCCAGTACTGGATCCAAAGAAGTTGTAGCATTTCCTGAAGGAGGGGTAGATAAAATAATTGGTGAAGTCGAGGATGTGATCTCTTCTGAGCTAATTGGTATGGATTCTGAAGACCTGCGGGATATTGATATGGTCTTAAAGGAAATTGATGGAACTGATAATCTTTCCTCAATTGGTGGTAACACTACCGTGGCTGTGTCTATGGCTGTAGCCAAGGCAGGCGCATCATCGTATAATATGCCTCTTTACAAGTTTTTAGGAGGCAATATGTGTACGGAATTACCATATCCTTTAGGAAATATGATTAATGGAGGAGCACATGCTGGTAAACATGCACCGGATATTCAGGAATTTTTAATTGTTCCGGAGGGTGCTAGTAATATTACTGAAGCAGTTTTTGCTAATTCCAATGTTCATAAAAGACTAAAAGAATTTATTCAGACTAAAGATAAGAGTTTCACTGGTGGAAAAGGCGATGAAGGTGGTTGGGCTCCTAATATTACTAATCATGAAGCTTTAGAAATTCAGTCCAAAGCTTGTGAAGAAGTTGGTGATGAACTAGGTATAAAAATCAGACCTTCTTTGGATTTAGCCGCCAGTGAAATCTGGGATGCTTCACAGAAAAAATATATCTATGCTCAAGATAATATTGCCAGAGATACTGGTGAACAGATTGAATTTGTAAAAGAAATTATTGAAACTTATAAAATGTTATTTGTGGAAGATCCACTTGATGAATCAGATTTTACTGGTTTTTCAGAATTAACTGCTAAAGTCGGCGATAAATGTTTGATTTGTGGTGATGATCTTTTCGTTACCAAAAAATCAATATTACAGGAAGGAATTGATCAGAAGTCTGGTAATGCTATTATTATAAAACCTAATCAGGTTGGAACTCTCACAGATACCTACGAAACTGTAAAACTTGCCCATGAAAATCAATATGTTCCTGTGGTTTCCCACCGTTCTGGAGAGACTACTGATGAAACTATAGCTCATCTAGCAGTTGCTTTTTCTGCCCCTCTAATTAAAACAGGAGCTTTAGGTGGAGAAAGAATAGCTAAACTCAATGAACTTATACGTATTGAAGAAGAATTATCTAATCCATCAATGGCCCGATTGGATAAATAGAGATATTGGATTAAATGGATAATTATCAATAAATATTATTACATATTCATTAATCTCTTATTTACCCATATTAAAAAAACTATAATTTTTCAGCTATTTGGGCTTATTACGTACTATAACGTAATATTAATTTATATAATTTAAATAGAATAAAGATAATCTATAAAATAATTTTAATGATCGGAATTAAGGATATTTTACAATATTTTTTTCCAGGTTATTTAAAAATCGTTAAACTGTATTAAATTACTCTATCAATCTATTAGATTACAAGAGCCAATTAAAAAAATTTTAAAAATGAGGTGATATTTTGTCAGAACTTTTAATCCCACTTGATAAGTACTTAGCAGCTGGTTTACACATAGGAACTCAACAGAAAACTGGAGATATGGAACGCTACATTTATCGTGTAAGATCCGACGGTCTATATGTTTTAGATGTTCGAAAAACCAATGATAGAATTATAGCAGCATCCAAATTCTTAGCAAAATATGATGTTGATGATATTCTGGTTGTATCCACCCGACAATATGGGCAAGCCCCAGTAAAGAAATTCGGAGAAGTTACTGGTGCAATGACTATTCCTGGACGCTTCATCCCTGGAACTTTAACCAATCCTAATTATGGTAAATTCATAGAACCTAAAGTAATAGTTGTTACTGACCCTAGATCCGATTCCCAGGCCATTATAGAAGCGAAACAAATAGGAATTCCTGTAGTTGCTTTATGTGATACTGAAAACTTATTAGGTAATGTCGATCTTGTCGCTCCAGTTAACAATAAAGGTAGGAAAGCTATAGCTCTTGTTTATTGGTTATTAGCCACTCAATTATTACGTGAAAAAGGGATAATTAAAGAAGATGAAGATCTCGATATTCCAGCTACAGAATTTGAGCTGAAAATATAATCTAAAATCTTTAAAAATTTTTTTATAAAAATATACTAAATTAGTATATTTTTAAGCTACCATTTTTTTATAATATAATAAATAATGAATTAGGATAATTAACTTAAATGGCCGTGATTTTATGATAAGAAGACCTGCAGTGGCAGGAACTTTCTATGAAAGCCATCAAGAATCTCTAAAAAAGAGAATAGAATGGTGTTTTAAACATGAATTAGGTCCGGGGAAACTTCCTAAATTTGGTGCTAAACGGGAAATTAAAGGTGTTGTCGCGCCACACGCAGGATTTATTTATTCTGGTCCAGTTGCAGCCCATTCTTATTACGAAATAGTAAAAGATGGATTTCCTGAAACTTTTGTGATTTTATGTCCTAATCACACTGGAATGGGGTCTGGAGTTGCGGTGGCCACTGAAGAAAAATGGAACACCCCTCTTGGTGATGTGGAAATCGATCATGAATTTGCTAGTCATTTATGGAAAGAATCTGGTATAATTGATTCTGACAGCAGCGCTCACTCTCAGGAACATAGTTGTGAAGTTCATCTTCCTTTTTTACAGTATTTCAGCAATAATTTTCATATAGTACCCATTTCCATGGGAATGCAAGATTTGGAAACATCTAATGAAATTGCTAATGCTATAAATAAAGTTGCTTTGAAGTTAAATAGGGATCTGGTTGTAATTTCAAGTACTGACTTTACCCATTATCAACCACAAGATATAGCATCGCGAAATGATAATTATGTGTTGGAATCAATAAGATTACTTGATGAACAACAGATGATGGATAGAGTTTTTGATTTAAATGTTACTATGTGTGGATATGGTCCTGTAGCAACCAATATTCTATTTTCTAAAATGAGGGGTGCTTTAAAAGGAGAAATCCTAAAATACGCTACCAGTGGAGATATCACTGGTGACCATTCCTCGGTGGTAGGTTATGCTTCGGCAATTTTTCGATGATTATCTAGTGCCTTTTGTATTTATTATCTCCATTTATTATTTCAAATAAACTAATGAAATTTCAAAAGATTAGATGAGAGCGCAAGATATCAATTAATACATTTAATAATTACATATTTTTTTAAAAAATTAGAATATTATAAATTCATTTGAATTAATGGACGGATGTTGCATAATTATTTAATTAATACTACGAGTGGTTAAAATGACTCAATCTACAGCTTCTGCACCTGGTAAGACTATTCTTTTTGGAGAACACGCAGTTGTGTTTGGTAAACCGGCTATAGCTGCTGCTGTAGATAGAAGAGCTATAGTGACTGTTAATTCAAAAAAGAGTAATATAAATTCAAATATCACTTTCCAATCACGCAGTCTTGATTTAAAAGCAGAACTGGATTTAGATAAAGGCCATATAAAATTAATTAGGGGTCAATCGGGCATATTAAATTATGTAATGGAGACTCTTTTTAAAAAACATGATGGATCTCCGATTGATATTCAACTGGAAATGAAAATGCCAGTTGGTGCAGGATTGGGGTCATCCGCCGCAGTTACGGTAGCTACTATCGCTGCTCTGGATGATTTTCATAATAGAAAAATTGAAATTTCTCAGATAGCTAAAGTTGCTCATAAAGTAGAATTAACTGTTCAAGGGGCAGCCAGTCCTTTGGATACAGCAGTAAGTGCTCATGGGGGCTTGATTTTTTTATCTAAAAATTTTGAGATTGTTCCCTTAAAATCGGATTTGAAAGATTATATTGTGATTGGATATACTTCTAACAGAGGCAATACTGGTGAAATGGTGGCTGGGGTGAAAAAAAGACGAGATTTACATCCTGAAATCATGGATCCAATTATTAATTCAGTTGAAAATATTACATTAAAAGCAAAGGACATGCTTGATGTTGAGACATTAAATACAGAAAAAATGGAGATTCTTGGAGAATTGATGAATATTAATCAAGGTCTTCTAGATGCCATGGGTGTAAACATATTGGAACTTTCAAAAATGGTTTATATTGCTCGTGATGCTGGAGCTATAGGATCAAAAATTACAGGGGCTGGTGGTGGGGGTAGCATTATTGCTCTGTGCCCTGGAAAAACAAAAGATGTTTTGAATGCTTTAAAAATAATTGAAAATGCCATTCAAGCAGATTTTTCAAAAAAAGGCATTATTATCCACTAAATTCTATAATTAATGTCAAAATTGAATTAAATTATAATCAATAATTATATCACTATTAAACTATTCACTAATAATCATAATCTGTCAAATACTAAATAGATACAAGGTGTTTTTTATGATGATTTTAAAGCTTGGTGGGAGCATAATAACAGAAAAAGGTGCTAAAACACCTACTATAAATAATAATAACTTAAAAAGAATTGCTAAAGAGATTAAAAATGCTTTAAATTATCAAAAAACTAGTAAAGATTTTAATAATGGATTAATTATTGTTCATGGGGCTGGATCTTTTGGACATCCTTTTGCCAGTGATTACGAAATTGGTAAACCATTTAATGGATCTGAAGATTTGGAAAAAAAGAAAAAAGGATTTTCTTTAACTCAAAGCTGGGTTAAAAAATTAAATAGTTTAATATGTGATGTGTTAAGAGAGGAAAATATAAATTCAGTTTCTATACAACCTTCTTCTTTTGTTATAACTCGAAATAAACGAATAGAGCATGCAAATTTGGATTTAATAAATCAATACTTGGAAACTGGTTTTGTACCAGTTTTATATGGTGATGTAGTTTTGGACTTAGAAAAAAGCATTAAAATGGCAGTGCTTTCCGGCGATCAAATAATTAATTATATTGCCAAAAAATTAGTTCCAGAAAGAGTGATTTTAGGTACTGATGTGGATGGTGTATTTAATAAAAATCCTAAAAAAGATTATAATGCTCAATTAATCACAGAACTAACTTCTTTGAAAGATCTGGAATCTATGGATGCCACTACTAATATTGATGTTACTGGAGGTATGGTGGGAAAAATTAAAGAACTTCTGGAATTGGCCCATATTGGAATTGAATCAGAAATTATAAATGCTGAATGCGAAAATTTGATTGAAAAAGCTTTATGTGGTCAAAAAGTTCGTGGAACTATCATAAAAAAAAATAAGTAAATATATTACTTATTGTAAAATTTAATTTATAAAAATGAAATATCTATTTTTTTCATATTTAATTAAAATTAACCCCTAATTTCTAGCAAAAAATTGTATTAAAAGTTAAAAAATGCTTGATATAATTCACACCATTCATACCTACTTGAAAGGAAAATATACTAGTAATAATCAATATTATATGCTAAGTGTTACTAAATAATCTAAAGGACAATAAAAGGAAAATTTGTTTTACTTAAATTTTGATATTTCATGAAAATAATCATCGAAAAATGGGTTTATAATGGATTTCATTATATTATTATTCAATAGAATAAAAAATTAAATTATAATACTAAAATAACGCGCATATAAATGTTTATTTTTAAAATAGGCATTTTATTCACCAATTTAAGATAATTAGAAGAAAAGATTTAAGTATGAAAGGGAATGTTAAAATGATTTCAGATAGGAAATTAGAACATTTATTGTTATGTGCACACTGTGATGTGCAGTATAAACATAAAAATACGGGTTTTGATGATATTGAGTTTATTCATCGAGCATTACCCGAAGTAAACAAAGAAAAAATTGATTTAAGCACGGAAATTTTAGGGAAGGAGATGAAATCTCCCATTATTATTTCTGCTATGACTGGCGGACATCCTTCAGCTTTAGCCCTAAATAGGGAACTTAGTCGGGCTGTTAATAAAATGGAAATAGGGATGGGCCTTGGAAGTCAGAGAGCTGCTATTGAAAACCCGGATTTAGTTAATACTTATGACATTGCTCGAAAAGAAGCACCTTCATCTCTTTTAATTGGAAATATCGGTGCTCCTCAGATAGAATATGCTCCACAGGCTGTGGAGATGATTGATGCTGATGCATTGGCCATTCATTTAAATCCTTTACAAGAATCTATTCAGCCAGAAGGGGATATTGATGCCTGCGGTTTTATTGATTCCATAGGTGAAATAGTTAAAACAGTGGATGTGCCAGTAATTGCTAAAGAAACTGGTGCGGGAATTTCTTTTGAAGATGCTGTTTTATTGGAAAATAAAGGTGTTGATGCAATAGACGTTGCTGGTTCTGGAGGTACTAGCTGGGCTGCTGTAGAAACTTATAGGGCAGAAGATGATTATATGGGTAATTTATATTGGGATTGGGGAATACCTACTGCTGTTAGTACTGTGGAAGTAACTCAATCTGTTAATATTCCAGTAATATCTTCTGGTGGAATTAGAAGTGGATTGGATGCTGCTAAAGCAATTGCTCTAGGTTCAGAAGCTGTGGGAATAGCGTTACCTGTATTAAAAGAAGCTTATGTTGGTTATAAAGAAGTTGTAAATGTCATTGAACGATTCAATGAGTCTTTGAAAGCAGCAATGTTTTTAGTTGGTGCATCTAATCTAGATGAATTAAGATCATCTAATTTGATTATAAGGGGTCAAACTCGAGAATGGTTACATGAAAGGGGATTTAATACACAAAAATACGCAAGGAGGTCATAATTTGGCTGTAGAAGTTATTGCCATCGGCGGATATCAGGAAGTTGGAAAAAATATGTCTGTTGTTAAGGTGGGCGATGATGTAGTCATATTTGATATGGGGATCCACCTTGATCGATTACACCTTCATGAAGATACGGATATATCAAGGATGCACAGTTTAGATTTAATTCAAAGGGGAGTCATTCCTGATGATACATTAATGAAAGACGTAGATGGGAAGGTTAGGGCCATTGTATGCACGCATGGGCACTTGGATCACGTTGGGGCAGTGGCCAAATTGGCCCACCGATACGAATCCCCTATTATTGCTACACCATATACTATGGCAATTATAGAGAGTACCATAAAAGGGGAGAAGAAATTTAAAGTTAACAACCAGCTTCAAGTTTTAAATTCTGGTGAAAAATGTCAAATATCTCCTGATATAACTTTAGAATTTATAAATTCCACACATAGTATTCCTCAAACAGTTATTGCTGCATTACATACATCTGAAGGAATAATTATATATGCTAATGATTTTAAATTTGATAATCATCAGAAGATATCTTCTCCACCGGATTACAGCCGACTCAGAGAATTAGGCCGAAAAGGAGTTTTGGCACTTATTGTGGAGACTACTCGGGCAGCAGAGACTCATGAAGTCAAAACTCATTCTGAAAGAGTTGCTAAAATGGTATTAGAAGATACCTTAATAGGTCCATTAGAAGAGAAAAATGGACTGGTTCTAACAACTTTTGCATCTCATATTGAGCGTATTCAAGCCATAAGCGATATAGCTAGTCGTAGTGATAGAAAAATTCTACTTTTAGGTAGATCTATGGAAAAATATTGTTCTCTTGCAGAATCCATGGGTATTCTTAAACTACCTCCAAATGCCAGTATGTATGGAAGTCCTAAAGCTGTTAATAAAGCTCTTGCACAGGCTGAAGATAAAAGAGAAGATTATTTATTAATAACTACCGGTCACCAAGGAGAGCCAGATGCTTTACTGCCACGTATATCTAATGCTAAAACTCAATTTAATATTCAGAGAGGAGATAATGTAGTAATATCTGCCCCTGTTATTCCTAACCCTATGAACATAGCCAATCGTAATCTTATGGAAAGAAGATTAAATTCTAGTGGGGCGCGTATATACACCAATGCTCACGTTTCAGGACACGCAGGTATAGAAGACCATCGTGACTTTATTAAGATGCTAAATCCTGTTAATATAATTCCTGCTCACGGAGAACTAAATATGTTGGGTGCATATGCTGAGTTGGTAGAACAAGAAGGTTATAAAATTGGTAATGATGTTCATCTACTACGAAATGGACAAGCACAAGTTTTTGATGGAGGAATCTGATGAATGATGTAATTCAAATTCTAAAAAAGTATTCAGAAAGTATTGATAATGAAATTAACGAGTCACTGTCTACTATTAGTCCCCAAGCACTGCGTGATTCATCAATTCACCTTATTAGTGCGGGCGGTAAAAAATTAAGGCCATCTCTGGTTGTTTTGAGTTGTGAAGCTGTAGGTGGAAAACCTGATTATTCATTTAAAACAGCATCAGCTATGGAATTGATCCATACCTTTTCTCTGATTCATGATGATATAATGGATAAAGATGATATGCGAAGAGGAGAGCCATCTGTACATGTTCTTTGGGGAGAACCAATGGCCATTCTTGCCGGAGATACACTATTTTCTAAAGCATTTGAAACCGTTTTAAGGACTGAAATTGAAGAATCTTTTCACAAAAGGATCAATGAAACTCTAGCAGTCGTTGTTGATTCATGTATAAAAATCTGTGAAGGCCAAGCATGTGATATGAGTTTTGAAGGAAACTTCGATGTTAAAGAATCGGAATACATGAACATGATTTACAAAAAAACAGGGGCATTAATAGCCGCATCCACAAAAGCAGGAGCTATAATGGGCGGGGGGACATCTGAACAGGTAGATGCTCTATTTGAATATGGTAAATTGATTGGACTTGCATTTCAAATACAAGATGACTACCTAGATGTAGTCAGCGATGAGGAATCTATTGGAAAACCAGTGGGTAGTGATATTGTTGAGGGTAAAATGACTCTCATGGTTGTTAAAGCTCTGGCCGAGGCTTCTGAGGATGATAAGGATACTTTAATTACTATTTTGAAGGAAAATAATCCTCAAAGGGTAGATGAAGCGATTGCTATATTTAATAAATATGGTTCCATTCAATATGCTCATGATATTGCCCTTTCAAATGTAAAGAAAGCAAAAGAACTACTAAATATATTGGACGACTCTGAAGCAAAAAATGCACTTATATTAATAGCGGATTTTGTGTTACAAAGACAGCATTAAAATTGCAATAAAAATAAAATAAATTTAAGAAAATATCATATTAGGATTAAATATTCATATTATAAAAATATTATTTCCTATTCTTAAATTTTTATTTTAATTTAAATATATTTTAAGTTAGTGTTTTAAATAATATTTCATAAATTAAATTATAAACATTTCTTAAATTTTGAATTAATAGTATATTATTGATATTTTAAGCTAATTTATAATATTTTAATTTATATATTATAAATTGATTTAACAGTTATTTTTTTAGCAGGTGATTTTTTGAGGGATTTAGAAAAAGTAGTTTATAAATATGCGTTGATTAATGCCATCAAGCATAAAGGCAATGCTAATGAAGGAGCAGTTGTTGGTTCAATAATGAGTTCTGAACCAGATTTAAGAAGAGAAGCTAAAAATATTGTTCCTCTGGCTAAAAATATCGTTATTAAAGTTAATTCTATGGAATTAGTGGAACAATCAGCTGAACTTGAAAAATTGGGCGGAAAAATTGAAGAAAAAAAGAAAATTGAAGAAAAAGGATTGACTCCATTACCAGAACCGCATGAAAATATAGTTTTAAGGTTCGCCCCCAATCCCAGCGGACCCCTTCACATAGGACATGCCAGAGCAGCTGTATTAAATCAGGAATATGCTAGAAAATATAATGGAAAATTGGTACTCCGTATTGAAGATACTGATCCGCGAAGAGTCCATATGGATGCGTATGAAATGATTCCTGCAGACCTGAAATGGTTAGGTGTGGAATATCAAGAGGTATTTATTCAAAGTGACAGAATCCATATTTATCATGATTATGCTAAGAAACTCATTGAAATGGGTGCTGCTTACATGTGTACTTGCGATGGTGGGGATTTCAAGAAATTAAAGGATAATTCACAAGCCTGCCCATGCAGAAAATCATCTATTGGGGATAATATCAGATTATGGGAACAAATGCCTAAAATGTCAGAAGGAGATGCAGTATTAAGAGTTAAAACTGATATTAACCATAAAAATCCTGCTATAAGAGATTGGGTAGCTATGCGAATTGTAGAAGAGGAACATCCTCGCACCGGATTTAAAAACAAGATATATCCTATGATGAATTTTTCAGTAGCTGTAGATGACCATTTGATGGGCATAACTCATGTTTTAAGGGGAAAAGATCATCTTGCCAACTCTGAAAAACAAAATTACCTCTACAATCATTTTGGATGGGATATTCCCGTATTTATCCATTATGGAAGGCTTAAAATGGATGATGTTGCTTTAAGTACCTCAAAAGCTAGATTGGGAATAGAAGAGGGCAAATACTGGGGATGGGATGACCCTCGTTTAGGAACCATACGGGCTATTGCTCGCAGAGGAATCACACCAGAATCGATACACGAATTAATGAATGAGATAGGGGTTAAAATTGCTGATTCCATCATAAGCTGGAAGAAAGTATATGGTTTAAATCGTAATATTTTAGAGGAGATTGCCAATCGCTATTTCTTCGTACCTAATCCCGAAAATATAAATATTCTTGGAATTCCAGCGGAGGTTTGCCATACTATTGAAAGGCCATTACATCCTGATTTTTTGGAAAGGGGATATCGTAAAATACCTTTCAATAGTCATGTTTATATCTCCAGGGATGATTTAAAATCTGGAAATGTGTTAAGACTCATGGATGCAGCTAATGTTTCTGTTGATAAAGAAGAAATTAAATATCACAGCGATTCCTTGGATGAAGCTCGTTCTATAAAGGCACAAGTAGTCCAATGGGTTCCGCTCAATGAAAGTATTCTTGCAGAAGTGGTTATGCCTGATGCTACTACTGTTAATGGCTTCTGTGAACCAGATTGTGCTAATCTTAAGGTTGGTGATGAGGTTCAACTGGAGAGATTTGGCTTTGTCAGGGTGGATACAACTACTTCAGAAAAGATAAAGTTTTATTTTACCCATAAATAATTTCCATATAATTAAGAATATATAAATAAAGCTGATTTGAAATCATGAAAATAAATAACGATCTATAAACTAATTAAATAAATAATGTAGGGATATTATGCCAGTAAAAATAAATGAAAACTATTTATTGCTCAAAAGCAGTTACATATTTGCTCAAATTAATCAGAAAGTTAATGATTTCCAGGAAAAAAATCCTGATGCAGAGATTATTAGAATGGGAATTGGTGATGTGACTCGCCCACTTCCAAAAGCTGTAATTGAAGAATTTCACAAAGCAGTGGATGAAATGGGATCATCAAAAACGTTCATGGGTTATGGTCCTGAACAAGGATACTCTTTTTTAATAAAAGATATCATAAAAAATGATTTCATACCACGGGGAATACAAATTTCCGAAGATGAAGTTTTTATCAGTGATGGAGCAAAATGTGACACAGGAAATATACAAGAAATATTTGGTTTGGAAAATTTAGTGGCAGTGACTGACCCAGTTTACCCAGTTTATGTCGAAACAAATGTTATGGCGGGTAGAACAGGATCAATGGGTGAAGATGGAAGGTACGAAAAATTAGCTTACCTTCCTTGTACTGCAGAAAATGATTTTGTGCCACAACTACCTGAAGAACCAGTTGATTTAATATATTTATGTTTTCCTAACAACCCTACTGGAACTACCTTAAACAAAGATCAGTTGGCTAAATGGGTAAATTATGCTCGAGAAAACAAATCTATAATTCTTTTTGATGCCGCTTATGAATCTTATATTCGGGAAGATGATATTCCTCACAGTATATATGAAATAGAAGGCGCAAAAGAGGTGGCCATTGAATTTCATAGTTTCTCTAAAAATGCAGGCTTTACAGGTACTCGATGTGCCTACACTGTTGTACCAAAAGAACTAATAGCATATGATTCTGAGGGGAATCCTCAACCCATTAATCCTCTATGGAACCGAAGACAAACCACTAAATTTAATGGTGTTTCTTATCCTATTCAAAAAGCTGCAGCTGCAGTTTATACTCCAGAAGGACAAAAAGAGATTGGAGAATCTATTGATTACTACATGCAAAATGCCGGTATTATTCGAGAAAGTTTGATAGAAATGGGATTGAAAGTTTATGGTGGTGTAAACTCCCCTTATATATGGATTAAAACTCCTGAAGGTATTAGTTCATGGGGCTTCTTTGATCTATTATTAAAAGAGGCTAATGTTGTGGGAACTCCGGGTGTAGGTTTTGGTCCTAGTGGAGAAGGCTACTTCAGAATTACTGCATTCAATACCTTAAAAAATACAAAAGAAGCAATGGAAAGAATATCTAAACTTTCCATTTAATTAATTTTTATTAGTTTTAATTTAAAATAATATGATATTATTACCTTTAACTCATTTTACTTTTGTTTGAGGGCTTAACATAAGAACCATCTTTATCATGTACTTCACTACCTACCAGTGGTGGGTTGAAAACACATAATAATTTTAAATCATTTTCATAAGCACGAAGATAATGTCTGTCATTTTTATCAAGAGCATACATGATACCATTTTTAATGGGATAAATATTCCCATCATCAGTAGTTTCTATTTCTCCTTCACCTTCAATACAATATACGGCTTCTAAGTGGTTTTTATACCAAATTAAAGTTTCAGTGTTGGCATAAATTATGGTTTCATGAAAAGAAAATCCCATGTTGTCTTCTTCTAGAAGGAAACGTTTACTAACCCAATTATTATTTTTAGCAAAAATTTCACGATCAGACCCTTCAATATCCTTAATATTTCTAACTATCATTATTTAAATCCCCAATCATAGCTTCACGGGTTTCAAGAACAGATTTTATGGAATCTTCTATTATTTGTAACCCCTCTTGAAGGAGATCATTTTCTATGGTTAATGGAGGTAAAAATTTAAGTACATTATCGTTTGCACCAGCTAATTCTATTAAAAGGCCTCTTGAAAATGCTTCTTCAGATACATCACTACAAAAACCTCTTAAAGGAATCTTAAGACCATATATAAGTCCTTTACCATACACTTCAGCATATATGTCGGGGTATTTATCTTGAATTTCCAGTAATTTTTCTTTTAATATTTCTTCTTTATTATAAACACTATTGGAGAGATTATCATTTTCCCAGTAGCTTAAAAGTTCAGTAGATGCAACAAAAGCCAGATTATTTCCTCTAAAGGTACCAGTATGCTCCCCTGGTTTCCATTGGTCTAATTCGGATTTCATAAGCACTATGGCTAAAGGTAAACCACCTCCTATTGATTTAGAAAGTGTGATAATATCTGGATTGATTCCAGAGCTCTCGAAACTAAAAAAAGTTCCGGTCCGGCCGTTTCCTACTTGAATGTCATCTATTATTAGTAATATATCGAAATCTTTGCATATTTGTTCGATTTCTCTTAGCCATTCATCGCTAGCTACTTTAATACCGCCTTCAGCTTGAACGGTTTCTAAAATTATTGCTGCGGGTAAGTCTACGCCACTGCTTTGATCCTCAAGGAATTTCCTGAGATATGGGGCAGTGTTAGTATCCGGACCGAAGTATCCATCAAAAGGCATGAAGCTGACATTACTTCTATTAATAAATGCTTCATCTCTGTAAAATGAATTAGCAGTAACTGCCATAGACCCCATGGTCAGCCCATGAAATGCATTGGTAAATGCAATAACATTTGATCTACCTTTAACCATTCTTACTAATTTTAAAGCTGTTTCAACTGCATTGGTTCCGGTAGGACCTGAAAATTGCATTTTATATTCCATATGTCGTGGTTGTAATATAATATCATGAAATTTTTCGAGAAATTGTTTTTTGGCGGTTGTAGCTTTATCTAGACCGTGAATAATTCCATCATCACTTATATATTTTATAAGGGCTTCTGAAACCATGGGATTGTTGTGGCCATAGTTCAGTGTCCCGGCACCAGCAAAAAAATCAATATACTCTTTTCCTTGTTCATCCCATAATTTAGAACCCTTAGCTGTTTTAAATATAGCTGGGAAACTTCTAACATAACTTCGTACTTGTGATTCAAGTTGTTTAAATGTTTTCATATAATCACTCTATATCCAAAATGGAATTTTCATGACTTAAAAAATATTTTATTTCTCCAATTTGTTTAAAGGCCCTATTCGAAAAAGCAATTCTTCTTCGTGATTTGATTCACCGAATAGATCACTGGTAAAAAATGGAAACTTTTCTAAATTTGTATCCAATTGAGAAGCAATTTTTTTAAATAGTGATTTGGATGCTTGATTAGAGGGGGTAACTGTTGTTTCAATGAAATTAATTGGTTGAATATCTTCTCTTTTAAGAATATCATTTATCATTTTAGTTGCCAGTCCCTTCCCGCGCATATTGGGACTCACTGCTACTTGCCATACAAAAAGAGTTTCCTTTTGTTTTGGATTAATGTAAGCAGATATATATCCTACAATTTCATTGTTTAATTCAGTTAAAACACTGGTTTGATCAAAATGTGCACATATGATCAAATAACTATATAATGAATTAATATCCAGTGGCTGACATTTTTGAACAAGATGATAAATCAAATTTCCATCTTCAATCTGAGGTTTTCGAATATTTATTACCATATTTTCATCATTTTAGTCTTATATACTAATTTATTTTTTAATCCTTTAAAAAGTATTCGCTTAAAATAAACTTTATTCGTGCTCTAAAATAGATTTAAGTCTTAAATTATCTATTTATATTTGGTTCCTGTTTTTAATTTATATTATTAATAATTTCTAATCATGTATTCACATTTTTTTAATTGCTGTTTGTTTTTTATTTTAAAAATTTTATAAAAAATAAAAAAAAATTATTTGAAATTTTTGAAATCAA
>JAUXXK010000352.1 GCA_030681145.1 Methanobacteriaceae archaeon
CCAGATCCTACCACTATAACCATTACATCACCGAATACTATAAAATTTAAATCATCATTTTATTCCATGAAATCAATGGATTTAGTAGGGCAGGAATTAATACAAAAACCACAACCAATGCAATTTTGATTATCAATCTCCACCATCCAATCTTCCTTAATACAGATAGCATTTACAGGGCAGACTGAAACACACGCTCCACAATCCATACATTTTTCTAGGTCTTTCGTTACCACCCTCATAATAGGAGTGACCTGAATGCCTTGTTCTTCCATATATTGAATACTTTCATTTTCCTGAGGGCCATTAATTTCAACAAGCATTTTACCTCCTCTAGGAGTTATATAAGCTCTTAAGATATTAAAATCAATTTCATAAATCTTTATAGCATCAGAAATGATAGCTTTATTTATAATACTGGGTAAAAATCTTAACCAGGCTTTCATATTGAATCCCCCCCATTTTCATTTTTTAAGTTTCCTCCAATCAATCGGGAGATATCTTCTGCAGTTATCATTCCCTTAACCCTGTTTTCCTTATCCACTATAGGCAATCCCGAAATATTATGTTTATCTATTCTTCGAGCTATAATATCGACTGATTCATCTTCTCGCGCAATAATAACCTTTCGTGTCATTACATCAACTAGTTTGGATTTATCTCTAGCCACTGCATCAGCAATATCCCATGAAGTAACAATACCTTTCAATTGGCCATTGTTGTCTACTACAGGTAGATGATTTATATTATTATCAACTAACTTTCGAGCCACATCATTAATTTTATCATCAGAATGTGTCATAATAATAGATTTACTTTCAATATCTCTAACCAAAACGGCAGGTTTATTAGTCTCCAGAGGATTAACCGTACACCCCCTTGATGGTAATGATTTTACAGGATTGGTTAACAAAAATTCACCATTTTCTATCCATTCTTTTAATTCTTCGGCCACCATTTTGGCACGTTTATAAGATGATAGTGGTGAAGTAGGTACTTCAATACCATTAATCTCTATTTTACCCGATTTTAATTCTTTATAGTTGGTTTCAGTTATAACTGGCCTACTACGTCGAGGAATACCATAATCGATTATTTTACAAATTATTTGTTCATCACTTATAGCAGTTCTAGTAGCTATATCCTCATTAAGAATAGGTATTGGTATTCCTGCACCTACATATAAAGTAGGCCCATATTTAGGCATCGTTGCTCCCCTAACAAAATCAGGATCCATTTTTTTCATGTCTCCTTGAAGCATTAACGTACCCGCTGAACCAACAGGGATACCATTTCGTCTTTCAACCTCAGTAGAATGTTGAGTTCCCTCAGATACAATGTAACCTTCTGTACCACAAAGGAATATGCGAGTTCCCACACCAATTGTCTGGAAATAAGGGTCATTAAGGAGCGGAGATAGTGCTCCTGCACTGGAGTATGTCACATTGCCAGAATTAGGAAGTAATGTGCCCATATATGTATAAAGGGTTTCCGGGGTGGAATTTGTAGCTACAGCATAATTTTGGTAGCAGTTTCTAGGATTAAACATGGTGGCTTGATTAATTTTATCCAGAGTTATCGGTGTTTCTACCATTTTTAATGGATAACAATCAGTACCATAAGCCTCTGCGATTAATTCAACCTCTTTTCCCCGTATTAAATCTTCGATAACATGCGACCCGCCATAATCCAATCCTATTTCTGGATTTTGACTGGGCTGAGTTGCCCCTAAATAAGCATCAACTGCAGCCAAGCCAGAATATGCCTCAACCCCGTTTAAAAAAGTTTTAGACATTTTTATGGGAGGGTCCGAATGTCCAAAGTTTAAAAAAGCACCAGAAGAACACATAGCGCCAAATGTACCAGTAGTTACCACATCAATTTCTTCTGAAGCTTTTTTTGCTCCTTTTTGGGACACAATACTGGTCATCTCATCAGCAGTTACCACAACTGCGTCACCATTTGTTATTTTCTGGTTAATCTCCTCAATTGTTTTCAAATTACCACCCGATGCTTAATAAATAAAATTAAAAGGAACAAATATAAAGTGTAATATTTAATAGCTTATCATAAATATCTTTTCCCAAATGTAACTAATATTAGATTTGAAATCAAAATAATTAATGCAGACAGATTATATCCTGGGAAAATAATAGATACTAATCCGAATATATTATAATATTATAAAACCTTAATTATTTTTAATAAAAAATTTAGATGTAACAAATAGGAATATGAAATATATCATATTATAAATCACTTTTAAAAGATCTTGCGGTGAAATAATGGATAATGCTCTTGATTTAGATTCATTGGACAAAATAATTAATATTTTGGAAAAAAAAGCGGATTATGTTGATATTCGTGCAGGTAATGGTAACAGTACTTCTATATTAATGAAAGATGGGAAAGTACAAGAAATAAAATCTGGTTTTGATTATGGTGGAAGAGTAAGAGTTCTTAATAAAGGGGCTTGGGGTTTTGCATTGACCACTGATCTATCCAGATTAAGCGAAGCAGGAGACTATGCTCTTAAACTATCAGAGTCATTGAAAAGCGATGTAGAGTTAAATGCATCCCAATCTATAACAGATAAAGTAAAATCTTCTGCTAAAATATATCCTGGAGATGTTTCTACTGAAGAAAAAAAAGAAATTATCAAAGAAGCAAACCAGGCCGCCGCACTCGATCAAGTGGTAAGTACTACTGTAAATTATGTGGACACTGAAAGTAATAGCGTTTTTTTAAGTTCAGATGGATCAAACATTTCAATGGAAGAAATTAGAGTTGGTATGTTTTTAAATGCAGTGGCATCTAATGGAGAAGTAATTCAGTTTGGTCATGGCAGTATTGGTGGGACGAAGGGGTTTGAAGTATTAAAAAATGCAGATATTGAAAAATTTGGTCGTAAAATTGGTGAAAAAGCTGTGCGGTTACTGGGGGCAGACAAAGCACCATCTGGAAAATTTTCAGTGGTGACCGATTGTGAACTAACTGGAGTATTTATTCACGAGGCGCTGGGGCATGCAGCAGAAGCTGATCTTATTTTGCAGAATGATTCAATTTTAAAAGATAAAATGGGTACTAAAATAGGTTCAGATATGGTTACCATAATTGACGATGCCAGTATGGATGCATTTGGATATTATGCCTATGATGCAGAAGGAACTAAAACCAAGAAGAATGTACTGGTAGAAAATGGAATTCTCAAATCACTTTTAAGTTCCAGAGAAACCGCTTCCAAGCTGAATATAAATTCCTCTGGAAATGCAAGATCCATTATTAGCGAGCAACCAATAGTACGTATGAGTAATACATATCTTAAACCAGGAGAATTAAAATTTGATGAGCTTTTGGAAGATTTGAAAGACGGAATATATCTTAAAGGATCTAGAGGCGGACAAGTAGATACTGGAAAAGGAATATTCCAGTTTAACGCTGCTGAATCATTTAAAATAGAAAATGGTGAAATAAAAACCCCGTTAAGGGACGTTTCGCTATCTGGAAATATAATGGAAACTTTGAAAAAAGTTAATGGCATAGGTTCTGATTTTAAAATGAGTATGGGATTCTGTGGAAAATCCGGTCAGACTGCGCCAGTAGGAGACGGCGGCCCACACGTTAGGATTACTGATGCTATGGTGGGGGGTGCACAGTAATGTTTTCACAAGAGGAAGAAAATTTTTTACTTGAACTTGCTCGAAACGCAATTAATACGTATATTGATGAGAAAAAAATTATATCTCCCCCAAATAACACTCCAGACTCCCTTAAAACTGATATGGGTGCTTTTGTAACCTTAAATAAAAATAATCAATTAAGAGGTTGCATTGGTTACAGTGAACCAATAAAACCTTTAGTAAATGCCGTGATTGATGTGGCTATATCCGCAGCAACTTCAGACCCTCGGTTTCCACCATTAAAATCATCAGAAATTGATGAAATCCATCTGGAGATTAGTGTTTTAACTAAACCAGAATTAGTTGAGGTTGAACATCCACAGGAATACTTGAAAAAGATAAAAGTAGGCGTTGATGGACTTATTGTAGAAAAAGGAGTTTATAAAGGCCTTTTACTCCCCCAAGTTCCAGTAGAATGGAATTGGGAGGAGGAAGAATTTCTATGCCAGACTTGTATAAAAGCTGGATTATCAGCTGATTGCTGGTATGATAAAGATACTAAAATATTCAGTTTTCAGGCCTTAATATTCCATGAAAAAGATTAAACAAATAATTAAGTATTTAATCATATATATTCCATTAAATAATTCTAATTAATTTTAGTAAATAATATAAATTAATTTTGGTATTTCTTTCATCCAGTTAATAATATAGCAAATATTAATATACTGCATACTTACAATTTATTATATACTTTTAATAAACGTGTTTTATGATTTTTTAAAAAATTTT
>JAUXXK010000363.1 GCA_030681145.1 Methanobacteriaceae archaeon
AAGCACTCATAGTCATAGTTTTGGTTCCGGAGGTGTAGTCAATGAGCACATCATAATCAGAGTATTCAGTGATTTTATCCTTAATGGGCATAAAACAGTCATTGAATTCATCCACGTGCTGAATCAATATAAACTCGTGGAAAGGCAGATCTCCACTCAGAACTTTGTCGCTCTGATTTTTCATTGATTTTAAGGTTTTTTTACTTAATTCCGATCCAAAAAATACTATTTTATCCGGACGGTGTTGTTTAATGGATTGCAAAAGTCCGTGCGCCAGACTGTGAATTCTTTCTTCAGAATCACCAACACCAGTACCCACAGTCATGAATAATGCTCTATTCATTGTTAATCACCTTAACCCATCCCAAAGGTTTTCCAGGCTTTTTGTTAAGCAAAGTTATTTTCCGAGTTTTTGGAAACTCAAATGGATAAGATCTTTTAAAAGTCTGCCTAACCTTTTCATAGGTTTGATTATCCTCTTCTTTTAATCTCAAACCAATAGTGGTGGATAAAAAGCCTGATCCAAAACCTATTCTCATTAAAGGACTATCAACCGTATTAATTTTTTCAATATCCAAATAAAACTTCTCCAAATAATCCACACCATACTTCTGTGCAAAGTTAATTTCGTGGTCAATATAGTCCCGACTGAATTTAAATAAATATTCCTTTATTTTGCCTATATTCAGAAATTTTTCCTTATTTAATAGACCAAGCTCTTGATGTACTCGCGGATTGTAGTTGGAATTAAGGTCAAAATTTAGTTTTCTGCCCACTCCGATAGTTTCTGCATAGGTAATTACTGTACGGCCATTACGTGAATACCACTCATTACGTCCTTGACCAACTTTTAAGCTGACCATGGAATATATGGTGGGGTTGGGAATAGTTTCTGTATCTGAAACTTGTAAAAATTTCATTATACTGTATTTAGGATCATTATTATTTCCTGCAAAAAACTGATTCTGAAATTTTTGCGCATCCCAAAAGTTGATATATGATCCACGATTCCCATCACGGATTAAATTATAAATTTGATCCATGTCACCCTTAGAAATAACATTATACAAAATAGCAGTTCTAAGAGCTCCTTTTATAGAGGAACCGGGAATATATGGTTTTGACATGGTTTTAATGGTTTCATCAACATTAGGAGGCCTTTCACTCATTAGCCTGGCCAGATAAATCTTTATTTTTGGAGGTATTTTTCCCAAAACATTTTTCAAATAATCTTCTAATTGGAAGGATGGATCACTAAGGTGTTGTATAAACTCTTCTTTTTGATCTTGTGATAAAGACGCAAAGATCTTATTAATATCTGCTCTGGCGAGTATTAGGCTTCCTTTAGAACTTTTTGTTATATAATAATCCGCAGCGCCATAGTCCTTTCCATTGCCGATGTGAACGGGTGTAATGGTTTGAATTGTACATTTCAAATTATTTCCCCCTATTTCAGGTTAAATGTATAGGCCAATCCGTATTCCAACGATTTTTTCCCAGACTCAACAACTCTTCCATAATAATCATTATCAGTGTGTTTGAAGGTTGAGCCTTCTTTAAAAAAACGGACTTGTTTTCTTATCTCACCTGAAGAGCTTCTTCCCCTTTTAGAACCAATTTCAAACCAGGAATCTCTGGCCATGACTTCAAGTTCTTCTTTTGAAGGTATATAACGAGATAAGGTTAAGAAACGATTACCATCTCCTTCTTCCAGATCGATTTGTTGGATTTCGTAACTAAATTGACCTCCC
>JAUXXK010000365.1 GCA_030681145.1 Methanobacteriaceae archaeon
TGAACATAATACACAATGCAAATATTGTTGCATATTTGGATTTTCGCTTAATTTTATCTCCTCCATGTCCGAGTTCTAAAATAGAACCGCCTCCGGACAAACACTACTAACTTGAACATCACATATAAAGGTTGTGGTTTAATTTTGAAAAATAAGGCTAATTAGAACTCCTTTAATCAAAAAAAGCACTTTAAAACATTTTTATTATATCATTCACCCAATCTCCTCAATTAATGGCTTATTTAATGAATAGATAATTAATCATGGCAATATATAAATAATTTTAGTAATTAAAGGCCATTTTAAGAAAATAGGCCCTCATTAAACTATTCATCATTGAGTCATGTTCACTGAAATTAGGGATGAATAATTTTAAACCATTAAAATACAAAGGTAGTGATTAATGAGAATTTATATTCAAATTGAAGCTTTTTATTCATTTTAAGGATAGATTTCACATTTTACGAACTAATATCTCATAATTGATGATTTTTTTAAAGAATATGTTCTAAAAATAAGTTTTTTATTATTTTGAAATGTTCATAATAACAAAATAATTCAAGAATTATTATGTATTCTAATTAATGTTACACAGCCATAATAACCAAAATACTAATAATATTTCAAAGTAAGATAAATTAAAAGAATACAGATAAAAACAGCCAAACTAATAATATTTCAAAGTAAGATAAATTAAAAGAATACAGATAAAAACAGTCAAACTAATAATATTTCAAAGTAAGATAAATTAAAAAAATACAGATTTAAAAATTAATTTGACCATGATAAAAAAATATTAAATTAATTAAATCATTTAAAAAAAAAGAGGGTGTTTATATACCAATCCCCAATAGTAAAGTTTGCCCAAAATGTGGAAATAATAATGAAGATGATGCTCGATTCTGTGAGAACTGTGGATCTTCATTAAATGTTAATTCTAAAGATAATGGTATTTCTTCCAATAGTAAAATATTAATCATCGTATGCATAGTTTTGGTTATAGGTTTAGGTATAACTACCGGGATATTGTTAAAAAATAGTCAGCAAACCTCTGATATCGCGACGCAAAATCAATATAACTCTAACTCAGCACCGATTTCTGAGAGTACTGGTTTCCCTGTTTCAGAAGCTCCTAACATGGCAGAGAAAATTTATAATTCCAATGTAACTCTGAAAAGTATTACATTCAACTCAGTTACTTTGGATAAAAATCAGTGTATCTACATACTGGCAAAATCAATAGTAATGATAAATGATGGAAACCAAGGTAATATACCCTTAAATAGCTTCAACAGCGCGGATTATCCTGAAGGATATATCACAAATTATGTGATAACAAAAAGTGAATATGTGGATATGGCCCGTCGTACTTACACCTGGATGGATAGAAATGGGGCAACTCCCAATTATGTGGGAATAAAAACCCCAGGCCAGCCTGACCTTTCACCAAATAGTGCTTTAAAAATGTTTGCTAAAGTTTTATCCACCTATAAATCCGAAGGAAACCTCCCAAATTCAATAACTATCCCTTAAAATGGAGAATTATAATTGAGAAAAAATAAACTATTAATATTAATTGTTTTGGCACTAATTGTCATTTTCATGACAACCATCACTCTTTCATTTTATTTATCATCGTCCATAGAACCTGACAATATTTCCTATTCCTTAAAAGAAGCAAAAATTAAGTTGTTGGGGAACACATCTTATGGATCTGTAAGTAGAATGGGGCCTTATGGAAATACTAAATCCCCAGTGAAAATTGCTTATATTACAGGAGTACATCCTTTAGAGTATAAATCTCATCAAGCCCTTATAAAAACTATATTAGAACATGATAAATCTTTTAAATACAGTTATTACATTTATACCATCAATGTTA
>JAUXXK010000380.1 GCA_030681145.1 Methanobacteriaceae archaeon
AAAAAGCAGCTTTAGATGCTATCAAAAAGAAAGATAAAGTTGTAAAAAGTATTATGGAACAATAACCCTCATGGTGATGTTATATGGACCAAAAAGGATTTTTAATCACCATGGATACAATTTTTGGGCTTCTTATAACCTTTATTTTGATTATAACTGTCATTAATATTTTTAATACTCCATTTAATTCTTTTTCTAACGATATAATATCTACGGATGATGTTCAGGATGTTATGGAAATCATGGCTACACAAACTGATGTTGATGGCCAAACAATTCTAGGCGAAATGACTAATATTTTAATATCTCAAAATAATAGTGGGGAATCCATAAAATTAGCGGGTTTTTGGGCGGGGAAATTTCTAAATGAAACGGCACCCGGAATGAATTATAATTTAACTGAGAATAGAAATCTCCATGGAATCTCCATTACATCGAACGGCCAAATGAAAAATGCGACAAATATTAATTGTGCTATCCGAAACTATGGAAACTACACTTTTCAACTATATTTTTGGAAATAATTCACAATTCATAAAATTTTATTTTTTCAAACGAATCATTGAAAATTTTAAATACTATGACCTTCTAAACAATGGAATGCTGCTTTTTACATGTTGATGGAAAAAATATTATAAAATTTTATTTTCCTTCTGAATATTAATTAAAATATTTCTATTGTTATTATATACGCCCTGATAGTGTAGTGGATATCACTTAGGATTGCGGATCCTATAACCCGGGTTCAAGTCCCGGTCAGGGCACTATTTTGCTAAAACGCACATATATTTCCATATTAGCTAATTATCTGTTTATATTTCATTTTTTGTGTATTATTACTTTTATTATTTGTTTGGATTTATTTTAACTTAATATGGTGTGGACATATTTTCTTATTATTTACCATTAAAACTATATTCTACTAAACCATAATTTAATACACTAGTTAAAGGATGTAATCTCATGACCTATTATTTCAACCCCGAAATTGAAACGATGAATAGAAATGAACTTGATGCTTTAATAGAAACGCGTATTAAATATACAGTAAAATATGCCTATGATAATTCACCTTTTTACCATAAATGGTTTAAAAGGAATAATATAAGCGTTTCAGATATTCAGACCCATGATGATCTCAGAGAACTTCCCGTAATAAGTGGGAAAACCATGAGGGAACAACAACCTCCTGAAAAGAAAGATTTTAGATTTAAATGCAGTCCTTGGGAGGATATATACACTATCCATGAGACGAGTGGAACTAGTGGAAGGCCCAAATCATTTTTCCTTACATGGGAGGACTGGCAAAGGTACGCAGAAAAATACGCGCGTTCTTTTACTTCACAAGGTTTCGGCGCTGGTGATCGTATAATTGTTTGCGCCTCTTATGGGATGAATGTAGGTGCCAATACCATGACTCTGGCAGCACAGAAAATGGGTATGACTATAATACCTGAAGGAAAATGCAGTTTTCCTGTTAGAATCATAAAGGATTATCAACCAACAGGTATTGTGGCCAGCATATTTAAATTACTTAGATTGGCCAGACGTATGAAAGTGGAAGGTATTGATCCACAAGAATCAAGTATTAAAAGTTTAATTGCTGGGGGTGAAAGTTTTTCACAAGAATCTAGGGCCTATGTTGAAGAAGTATGGGGTTCTGATGTTTTTAATACTTATGGGAGTACTGAAGGAACCATGTGCGGGGAATGCACTGAAAAAGCAGGTCTGCATGTTCCGGAGGATATGGTCCACTTGGATGTATATGATCCAAACCTCAAAGATTTTGTAGACGAGGGGGAATGTGGAAGGATTGTTTTAACTACACTACTGCCTGAAGGAGGAAAAACAGGCACACTGCTTCTTAATTATGATACAGATGACACTACTGTCGTAGTTTCCAGTAAAAAATGTGATTGTGGAAGGTCGCATATGAGAATTATGAATCCTCAAAGAGAAGCAGAAACATTTTGGGTAGATGGTTATCCTTTTAATAGGGTTGATATCGAAGCAGGTGTTTTTCAGAGAGAAAATATGGATTATCTAACTGGGGAATATGAAGCATTTATCTATGGGGACGAAGATCAGGGTGAAGTAACCCTGAGAGTTAGTGTCGAATGTGAAAGCAAAGATGGATGTAATCAAGAAATAATTAAGGAAAACTTTTTAAAATCATTTTTTCAGTACAAAAAAGGATTAAATGAAGCATATGTTAATGGTTCTTTTGATATTTTATTTAATTTTACTGGCCCGGGAGATTTAGAATTTTATAAGATAAAAGGAAGACCAAAAAGAATTGTTGATAGGCGTTAATATTTTTCGCGTTTTTTTAAAAATTTATCTATACTTTTTTTATAATAAAAACATAATAGTTCAATAGTTAATATATGAATAAAAATAGACTTTCATTATCTAAAAATTTTAATAATTCTAAAAAATTGAGGAAAATTTAATGCTTAATGCTGAAACTTATCTTACTGATTCTAATGGTATTGGTGGTCAAATAAGAGTAAAATATGAGGATTTTTATGTGGAAGAAATTCCCGAAACAATCCCCAGTGGGGAAGGCCCTAATACATGGATATTCATAGAAAAAATCGGTCGAAATACTTTGGACGTGGTACTGGACATGGCCCGTGATCTGCATCTAAGCAGAAAAAGGATGGGGTTCGCAGGTATGAAGGATAAAAAGGCAGTTACCCGACAATGGCTGTGTATCAGTAATTTTGAGCCAGAGGAAATTGAGGAAATAAAAGACCAGTTTTACAAAGTAGAATTTCTTAAAATTACTAAAAACCAGAAAAAACTTAGAATTGGTCAGCTTATTGGAAATAAGTTCCGAATATTAATTCGAAATATTGAAGATCCTGAATTAGCCGCGGAAGAGGCCAGAAAATCATTAAAAAAGCTGGCAGAAGTAGGAACCCCAAACTACTATGGCTGGCAGAGGTTTGGAAAACCACGTTCTAATACTCATCTTGTGGGCAAAGCACTTGTAGAAAACGACTTGGCCAAAACAGTGGGATCTTATATTGGAAATCCTTATCCTGACGAACCTGAACGTATAATGGTGGCTAGAGAGGCTTATGACGCAGGAGAACTTGAAAAATCATATGAATTGATGCCAACGGGAATGAGATATGAACGCATGATGCTTCGTGCCCTTTTAAAAGAACAGAATAAGAAAGCAACATTGGATGATGACTCTTACCGCAAAGCTCTACATAGCCTCCCTAAACCACTGAGCAGGATGTTTGTCCATGCTTACCAGTCATTTTTATTCAACAAAGCAGTCAGTGAGAGGATTACCATGGGAATCAATCAGTTTGTACCGGGAGATATTGTAATTGATAATGAAGAACACTTGATTCATGATAATTCTCCAGAACAGCTTCAAAAAATGATAAAAAACTTCCAGGCTCATCCTACGGCCCCTCTTTATGGTAGTAAGGTCCCATTAGCTGGAGAAAATTTGGGTAAAATGGAAAAAAAGATTTTGGATGAAGAAAAAGTAGTTTTAGATGATTTCATATGTCCTAAAATGCCAAGATTAGGCAGTCACGGCTTAAGGAGAGCTATTCGATTTAAAATATGGGATGTATCTGCTCATCCCACAGAAGAAGGTGTTTTAACTGAATTTTCAATACCAAAAGGGTGCTATGCTACTGCTGTCTTAAGAGAGATTATGAAAAGCGAAGCAGTATAATTAAATATATTTAATTTTTTTAAAGGGGAATAAATATTATGAAGACTTTTAAATGTCGAATTATTTCAAAAGGTCAGGCAAAAGGCGAAGCGCTAGTCAGTAATGACCCTATAAGTTTTTTGGGGGGTATAGATCCTAATAATGGCCTAGTTATTGATTCAAATCATGAATTGTATGGAAAAAATATTAAAGACAAAATCCTGATTATTCCTGGAGGAAAAGGATCTACTGTGGGTTCTTATGTTATATTCCAGATGGCTAAAAGCAAAACAGCCCCTAAAGCCATAATATGCCTTAAAGCCGAACCCATAATTGCCACTGGGGCCATAATGGCCGGAATACCTATGGTGGATCAAATTGATAATGATATAATGAACGTGGTATCTTCAGGAGCGAAAATAGAAGTAAATGCTGAAAAAGGAGAAATAATAATATTTTAATTTAGATAATAATTTTTTTTATACTATTTTAATCTCTAAATAATTAATTAGAATATCAAATCTTAATAAATTTTTTTAAAAAATAAATAAAATTTAGTTGTTATTTTGATTTGGAAATCATTCCTGTTGAAATTTTTATTAATTATTTCATATTTTCTTCGGCCAACAAGCCACCTAAAGCCCCTAAAACTCCAGTTATAAGCACCAAAACAATGGTTAA
>JAUXXK010000401.1 GCA_030681145.1 Methanobacteriaceae archaeon
AAAAATTTCCTAAAAGATTACTTTTCATACGCTCTCTATCTCTTTTCTTAAATACTCTTTAAGTCAATGATAGTAGTGTGGAAGTGATTTAAATGTTTAAAGTTGGTAAGTCCAATTCAATCCCCAATTTAAGAAAAAAAAACTCTTTATTTGACATAAAGACAATTGATGTTCAATCATGCATGGTAATACTCTTTATTACAGGGGTACTTATTTGCAGCATACTTTTGGTGGCTGGTGCCCCAAACTCTAATTATCCTGCTGGTTTTTAATGTTATTATAAAATATGGTATAATGATTTGCCTCCCCAGCACCCTACTGGCAGTAATTAGATCCCTTATCATCAATCTGTTGATTTAGGGTTGAACCATGCATTTATTGATTTCATCCTGGCTGAACCTTAAAATAATCAGCCGGGAATTTCCTCTAATTCCTTTTCCAGTAAATTTAGTATCAATTAAACGCAAGAATTCCAGTTTATCGAGAGTTCGGTTAAAGGAAGAGTAACTAGTATTTGTTTTTTTGAGGAATAATTCATATAAGATACCTGCAGTCAAATTTCCATCTTTATAATTAATTATTAACTCCAAAAGATTATTTTCCAGTTTTGAAAGTGAATTAAGGGTATGGGATAGGCTCACTGGCCCAGTACGTTTTAAAGCTTCATCTAGATGCTTTTCATTTATGGTTCGTGAGGCTTCTGATTCAGCCAGATTTCCACAAACTCTTAAAAGATCAATACCAACTCTAAGATCTCCACTTTCTGAAGTTTTATTCACTATTTCTTCTAGTATTTCATCTGAAATTACTTCTGGATAAAATCCAAGCAGAGTTCTCTCTTTTAGAATATTAAATATTTCTTCACGGAGGTAGGGTTGAAAAATAATTTCTTGTGGAATAAAAATAGAATTAACGTTTTTATCTAAAGCATGTCGGAATTCTATATCGGATAATATTCCAAAAACACCTGTTCGTGCTCCTGGAAATACTTCATGTGCTCTTAATATGTCATAAAATATTTTGTTGGCATTTTTACTATGAAATAGATAATTAACATCGTCTAAAGCCACAACTAAAGCTTTTTTTTCAGATACAATGTGCTGCATAATTTTTTGATAAATTCGTGAAAATGGAACTCCTGTTTCTGGAGGATAATGTCCGAAAATCCGTTGATAAATTTGTGAAAATATTCCAAATCTTGTGGTATGGAGTTGGCAGTTTATATAACAGCAAATTACGCTTTCTGAACTACGCTCTACCATTTCAAAGATTTTTTTCATGGCAGTAGTTTTCCCGGTGGCACAAGAACCCAAAACAACAGCATTACTAGGCCTTCCTTTTTTTAAAGCGGGTCTTATGCATACTGCAAGGGCTTCCATCTGAGAATCGCGGTACTGATAATTTTCGGGTAAGTAGTCTGGGTCAAAAGCATTTATATTTTTGAAGATTGTTTCATCGTGTAATAAAATATCCTCAATTTCCCTTTTGCGTCGTGGAGTACTTTTCTCTTTTAATGTCATTAATATATCACTATGAATATAGAAGATGATTTTGGTATAAAAGATTTTTTAAGTTAAATCATAAAAAATAATATAATTCCCTATTTTTTTTAAACAAAAATAATCAAATAATACATTTCAAGAATTTAAATAGTATATATTTTATAATAAATTATTTAAAATAAAATCCGGATCTTTAATTTCACTTAAATTATAAATCATAACATCTTCATTTTCTTTGATCCATTCGACTAGCTTACTGGCATATTTTAATTTGATTTTTTTCACATTGTCGGCAGGACCTGTTTGATTTATCATATCTGGTCTGGAGTATTGAGTAACAACTTCTCCAAAGTCCATTCCTCCCATTATTATTTTTTTAGCCCCTAATTGCACTGCTAAAAATACAGACCTATCCCCATCGGTAAAACCTCCGAAGTTATGGACATATTCTAGAGGAATATTTTGTGTAGTGCCTAAAATCTTTTTAAAGTTTTTTAAATTAGATTTTAAAACATTTAGATTGTTTCCATGAGCATGAATAACCATAAAAGCACCATAGTTATTGGCATTAATCAAATCATCTATTTTACCATCTAAGTCTGTTACAATTATGTCTGGGATGATATTCTCCTCTATTAAAGCAGTGGTGGCCCCATCAGCCGATATTATGATAAATTTGGACGATTTTTTGGATAAAATTGAACTTTTGATCATTTTAATATGTTGCTTAAGTGAGGGTCCTGCTCCAAAAACAATAATATTTTCTGCAAATGGAAGATCATTAAATGAAATTGATTTATTAGCCGTATGGTTATTATCAAAGTGACATTTTAAAAAATCATTTAAATACTTTGCAGATAGTTCATCATCATCTTTTTTAAATCCAAGAGTATATATTATTTCTTTATACCATTCCATCCAAGTTTTAATGTCCATAAGTAAAGTTAGAAGAATACTTAAAATAAATATTTGCAATTTAATTAATTAGTAAAAATTCATTAAATATCATGAAAGTATCTCTGCATAAATGTTCCTTTTTTACGTAGATTGTATATTAAATATATTTAAAATAAAAATATTACTTTGATATAAATTGATGTTAAATAAGGTTTTTAAGTTAAATAAGTGAGATATAACATAGGGTATATGAAGTCCTCATGTGAGACTATAAATTCAAGCTCTTTATAAAAAGCAAATAATTGGAGGTTTTTAATATGGATGAAACATTGCTGATGATTCCCGGGCCGACACGGGTGGCTCCCCGCGTCCTGAAAGCCATGTCCGAGAACATTGTTAATCACAGAAGTGCCATTTTCGGTAAAATTCTGAGTGAAGCCACTGAAATGATGTCTGACGTCTTCAGAACAAATAATAAATCTTACCTTATCACGGGGTCTGGTACGGCTGCCATGGAAGCATCTATGGCCAATATTCTCACCCCTGGTGATAAAATACTCAACATTGTTTGTGGAAAATTTGGCCAAAGATTTTCACAGATTGTACAATCTTTTGGAGGCCAGCCACAAGTTATTGATGTGGAATGGGGAAAAGCTGTAAACCCTGATGAAATTGGATATGCTTTGGAAGAGGATGAAAACATAAAAGCAGTTACCGTAGTACACAATGAAACTTCTACGGGGGTTACAAATCCGATTAAAGAAATCGGAAAAATAATGAGTGATTACAACGCACTTTATGTTGTAGACACTGTTTCTTCTCTTGCTGGTGATGATGTGGATGTGGATGGATATGGAATTGACATCTGTGTTACTGGGTCTCAGAAATGCATGGCTGCACCTCCAGGTATGGCTGCTATTACTTTAAGTGATGATGCTTGGAAAGTGGTTGAACAAACCAATCCTAAAAGCTATTACCTCAACATGAAAAAATATAGAAAAAGTGGAAATGCTGAACCACCTGAAACACCATATACTCCATCTGTATCTTTAATGTACGCTATGCACGAGGCATTAGATATTATAATGGAAGAAGGTTTGGTTAAAAGGGTTAAAAGGCATCAAATCGCCGCTCAAGCTACCAGAAATGCTATTAAAGCACTTAATCTAGAACTTTTCCCTGATGAATCTGTATCTTCCACTACAGTTACTGCAATTAAAATGCCGGAAGGAGTAACTGACGGAGAACTTCGAGGTACTATGAGAAACAAATACCGGGTTGAACTGGCAGGTGGACAAGATCATCTCAAAGGAAACATTTTCAGAATAGGCCACATGGGTAATATAACTCATAGAGAAATTATTACTACTGTATCTGCACTAGAAATGACTCTAAGAGAGTTGGGTTTTGATATATCTATGGGTGAAGGTGTAGCTGCTGTAGCAGATACATATTTGCCAGAAAACATTTGAAAATAAATCATTTTCTTAATTATTTTTTTTCTAAATTAAGTAATTTAATTTTTCATTTCAATACTAATGAAACTAAATAAAATATATTGGTTTATTTTTTAAGATGGGAATGAAAAAATTTTTTTATATTTATTTTTTTATATTATATGCAAGTGGGATATTTTCATTTTGCACTGATATATCAATCAAAAAAGGTTTTTTAAGTTTAATTCCTTTTTCAACGGCATTAAAAACACTGTCTAGGGAATCACATCTTGTTGAGTCTATTTCATATGACTGGCCCAGTTTTACAAAGTCTGGATTTTCTAGTTCTACCTCATAAGTTTCCCCGTGGTACATTTCCTGCCATTGACGAATTATGCCCAGCGAATGATTATTAATAACACATATAACAATGGGTAGCTTGTTTTGATGGATGGTGGCCAGCTCTTGAAGTGTCATTTGAAAACCACCATCTCCTACAATGACCAATATGCTCTCATCGGGGTAAGCAAAGGAAGCTCCGATGGCTGCAGGCAAACCATAGCCCATAGGGCCAAAGCCACCGGAAAAAAGCAGTGAAGATGGCCTTAAAACCTTTTTATATAAAGTAACCCAGGTAGTGTGAGTCCCTGCATCATTGACAATGATAGAGTCACCTGATGCATCTAAAATTTTTTTTATGGCTTGTTGTGGCATCAATGGCCTTTCATAATAATTAAATTTCATATCATAAGGGGCAGGATGTTTATCACGGTATTTATTTAGTTCCAACCACCAGTTTTGCATATATTGATCATCTTTATAATATATTAGCTCTTTAAGTTTTAAAATTTCGTTTAAAAATTCTTTAACATCCATTTGAATATTAATATTTCCTTTCAATGTTCCTGGATCAATATTAACATGAATAATTTCAGTTTTCCCTATGCCTGATAAAGTTCGTTCTGAAAATCGGCAACCTAACCCAATAATTAAATCACAGTTTTTGCCTGCATAATTACTAACTGGTGTGCCTCTGTTTCCTATAAGACCTAGACATAATTGATTATTCTCTGGAATAACGCCTCTACTGGGATAAGTTGTGGACAAGGGTATTTGTAGAGTTTTTACCAGTTCGTTGATTTCTTTTAAAGCCCCACCCCATATCAGACCAGCTCCGGCAACAATTAATGGTTTTTTAGCTGAATTAATCAATTTTAAAACTTTATTAATTTTTAAAACATCAATTTTATTCAGATAATTGTTTTTGGAAGAATTTGAAGGTAAAGGTAACTTAATCATATCTTCCAAAATATTTTTCGGTAAATTGATATGTACTGGTCCAGTAATCCCTTTTTTAAGTATTTCAATGGCATTTATCATGTTTTCAATTGCTTCTGGGGCGTCGTGGCAGTAAAAACTTTTCAGGGTGACTGCATTAAATACTGAACATAGGTCAATATCTTGAAAGGCACCAGTACCTCTTTGAGATGTAGGAACGTCTCCAGTGATAACCAAAATGGGGACTGAGTCTTTATATGCTGTTGCAATCCCCATAATTAAATTCAAGGCGCCTGGACCCGCGGTAGCAATACAAACACCAAATTTTCCAGAAGCACGTGCATATCCGTCTGCAGCATGAGCTGCTGACTGTTCATGCCGAGTTAGTATATGTTTTATATTAGAAAGCCTCAATGCCTCATAAAAAGATAATATTTGTTCTCCAGGGTGGCCAAAAACTAACTTAACGCCTTCTTTCTCTAGCACATTGACCAGGGCTAGGGCACACTTAATTTTTTTCTGTTCAATATTTGGCTGATTTTTCATTGATTAGTACTATGTATAAATAAATATTTAATATATCTTGGATCGAAATGAATGATTTATAATTAACAAAATATTTCTTTAATATTTTTAAAATTGTTATTTTCTTTTAATTTGAAAATATTATTAATTAAAATATCAAGCTTTTTATTTTTTTAATCTTTATTTTTTTGTAAAATAACTAAATACAGTTAACTATTCAAATATTAAAATACATATTTAATATAATAAATTGTTAATCTAGGATAAGATATTTAGTTCATTTCTTCAAGAAGGGGATAAAATGTCCAAAGATTTAGATACACTACTAAAAGAAGAGCGTGAATTTAAAGCAGACCCAAATTTAATAGATCAAAGTAATATTAAACAGTGGATGAATTCTCATGATATAAATGATTATGAGGAACTTCTAGAAAAGTCTAATGAGAATATTGAATGGTTTTGGAATGAAATGGCCATGGAAATGGAATGGTTTAAGCCATACAAACAGATTTTAGAATGGGAACATCCTCATGCTAAATGGTTTCTGGATGGAAAGTTCAATATAGTGCACAATGCATTGGATCGACATATAAAAACTTGGAGAAAAAACAAAGTGGCTTATATATGGGAAGGTGAGGATGGCAGTGTAAAAAAACTAACCTACTTTGAATTATATCGTGAAGTAAACCGTTTGGCAAATGCTTTGAAAAATATGGGCGTTAAAAAAGGCGACAGGGTCAGTATATACCTTCCAATGATTCTGGAATTACCAATTGCCATGTTGGCTTGCGCAAAAATTGGAGCAATACATAGTGTAGTCTTTTCGGGGTTTTGGGCTAAAGCATTTCAAGAAAGGGCTAATGATGCTAAGGTCAAAGTGGCTATAACTGCTGATGGATTTAATCGTCGGGGAAAAACTATAGAACTTAAAAAAACTGTGGACATGGTTATTGATAATATACCTAGTATTGAAAAGATTTTAGTAGTAGAAAACATAGGCCTGGAAGTGAATATGGAAGAAGGAAGGGATTTATTCTGGAGTGATGTGCTCAAAAAAGAAATTGCCATATGTGAAACTGAAGAATTGGACAGTGAAGATCCATTATTTATTTTATACACTTCCGGAACCACAGGAAAACCAAAAGGGGTACTTCATACTCATGCAGGATATGCTGTTGGCACATATACTACTCTTAAATTTGTTTTTGATCTTAATGATCAAGACATTTGGTGGTGTGCAGCAGATGTAGGATGGATCACTGGTCACAGTTATATTGTATACGCTCCTCTTTTAATGGGGGCAACGTCATTCATTTTTGAAGGCACACCAGATTACCCGGATCCCGGAAGGTTTTGGAAAATGGTTGAGGAACATGGTGTAAGTGTTTTTTACACGGCACCAACTACAATCAGAATGTTCATGAAACATGGAGAAAAATGGCCTCAAAAATATGATTTAACTACTTTACGAATTTTAGGTTCAGTGGGTGAACCTATAAATCCGGAAGCATGGGTTTGGTACCATAAAAATATTGGAAACCATAAATGTCCAATTATGGACACTTGGTGGCAGACCGAAACTGGAATGCATATTATAACGCCTCTTCCTTTATCTGATTTAAAACCCGGATCAGCTTGTAAACCATTTCCCACCATTCAAGCGGATGTGGTTGATGATGATGGAAATTCGATTGTGGGGGATGGAGGCCATCTTGTTCTTAAAAATCCATGGCCTTCTATGTTTCGTACTTTATATGGAGATCCTGAAAGATATGTGGAAGCATATTGGAGTAAATTTCCTGGAATGTATCTGAGTGGAGACGTGGCCCGAAAAGATGAGGAGGGGTATTTCTGGATTCAAGGAAGAGAAGATGATGTTTTGAACGTGGCAGGTCATAGAATAAGCACTGCTGAGGTTGAATCTGCTTTGGTAAGTCATCCGACTGTTGCAGAATCTGCAGTTGTAGGAAGGCCTGATATTCTTAAAGGAGAAGAAATTGCAGCATTTGTAGTTCTTAAAAATGAATTTCAAGCTTCACCTAAATTAAAACATCAGCTCAGAGAACATGTTCGAGAATTTATAGGTCCTATTGCAAGCCCGGCATTCATTGGATTTGTAGATGACCTTCCTAAAACTAGATCTGGAAAGATTATGAGAAGGGTTATAAAAGCGCGGGTTAAAAAAGAAGATGTTGGAGATATAAGTACGCTTTCCAATCCGGAATCAGTTGATGGTTTGGATAAGGCGGTTTAATTGGGTTTATTAAATTATCCATTATTTTATTAATGTGTAATTTAAGTTAATGTATTGATTAAAAAGAAGAATATTACTATTCTTCTTCTTCTTGATAACTCCCATTATATTTCCCAGAGCCTTTAACATCGAAAACAACGCCTTGAACGATACGTTCGCCCTGTTTTATTGTGTATTCAAATTCTCCATAATTATATAACATGAAATTAAGGGTTCCATAAAAATTAGGATCTCCTACTGCTGTTTGGACTGAAACAAAAGATCTTAAGAGAGTTGATCTGGGAAGATACAACATAGAAAAGCCTTCGGGTATTTTTATTTTTCTATCTATTGTTGCTAAGTAAGCTGTCTTCGGTTGAAGATTGTAGATTGGGGGTTCCATTTTTTGCAATGGGGGTAAATTTTTTTCATTATCAATTAAAGAACCAGGTCCAGTTTGTATGAAAATTTCATCCAGCCTTAAATCGATTCCAGAGGGTTCCACCAATTCTTTAAATTCTGGAAATAATTTTATAAGTTCTTTTTCTCCAAGCATTTTTCTATTCTCCTATATTTCAAATTTATTTACATATTAATTAATATTTTATCTACAATTTATTCTATTTTTGACAAATTTATTATAGTTTTCAATAGAAAATAACTTATTATTATTAATTATAATTTTATAAAAAGGTGACTTAAAAATGCCAGTAATAAAAATAGATTGCAACAAACTGACACAAGAACAAAAAAGAGAACTCATAAAATCGGTAACTGAAGTTTCTAGTAGAATTATGCAACTTCCAGAAAGCACCATTACTATCATACTTAGAGAAGTCGAGGCAGATGATGTAGGAGTGGGTGGAAAATTACTTTGTGATATCCATTAAATTATATTTTTAATAGGTTATCATAATGACTCCAGAAAATAATAATTTAAACAATAATAAAAACATGAAAAATATCCAAGAACATTTTGACAATGAAGCTCAAATTTATGATCAATTAATTCTTTCACTGATTCCAAATTATGAAATGATTGTGGATACTCTTATTAGTTCCATACCTTTTGATGAACTTAAACCAATAAAAATTCTTGACTTAGGATGTGGAACTGGAAACATATCTAAAAAAATTAAAAATAGATTTCCCAATGCTAAAATAACATGTGTAGATTTAGCAGAGAATATGATAAAAATTGCCAGGGATAAACTTTCTAATTATTCTGACATTTTGTTTGTGCTGGATGATTTTCAGAATATGTCGGGGAATGGTGATTATGATGTGATTATCTCCGCACTAGCTCTTCACCATCTGGAAACAGATAATGATAAGAAAAAAATTTATAATAAAATTTTCACTGCATTGGTTGATGGTGGTGTATTTTACAATGCTGATGTGGTTTTAGGATCTACAGATTATCTTCAGGATATGTATATTAAAAAGTGGAAGAAATTCCTTCTAAATAATTATTCTGAAAAAGAGATAGAAAATAAGTGGATGCCTATTCATCTTAAGGAAGATAAACCTGCCAAAACTATTGATCACATTAAATGGTTAGAAGAATCCGGGTTTAAACAAATAGATGTGGTTTGGAAGTGCTATAATTATGTGGTCTATGGTGGAGTAAAATAACATTAGATTTAAAAGCAAATTTCCTTTTTTTGTAAAAAATGATTTTTAAAGTAATTATTAAAAATAAATTTTTTCATTAATTAAAATATTATACCTACTTTAAAATTATTATTATTCAAAATTATTAAAATAATGCATAAAATAAAAATACTATTAAAAATTAAAGAAGTTGTTCTACCATCCATTCTGGTTTAAATTCTACTAAATCTTCGTAACCCTGGCCAACTCCTAAAAAAAGGATTGGTTTATTTATTACATAACCTATGGATAATGCAGCACCACCTTTAGCATCAGCATCTGCTTTAGTAAGGATTATCCCATCTAAACCTACTGAATCATTGAATTTGTTAGCCTGATCTACAGCATCGTTACCGGTTAAAGAATCACCAACAAAAATAATTAAATCTGGAGAAACTACTCTTTTAATTTTGGCCATTTCATCCATAAGATTTATATTGGTTTGCATTCTCCCAGCAGTATCTACCAAAACGATTTCTTTATTCTGTGCACGGGCATGAGAAACGGCATCATAAGCTACTGCTGCGGGGTCGGCCCCTTTTTTATGTTTAATAATTTTAACACCAATAGTTTCTGCATGGTGGCTTATCTGTTCTATTGCTCCTGCTCTGAATGTGTCAGAGGCAGCTATAACTGGAGTATGACCTTTATTAATAAAATAAGTGGAAATTTTTGCAATTGTGGTTGTTTTTCCAGTACCATTTATACCAACAAACATGATTATTAATGGTTCGCCGATAGCTTTTTTTTCTTCAAGGATATGGTCTATGTTTTTACTTTCCACATCCAAAATTTCTGA
>JAUXXK010000411.1 GCA_030681145.1 Methanobacteriaceae archaeon
ATAAAGCTGGCGCTATACACTGTTCTGCCAATTCCTGTAATAAGGTACCTTAAAAGGTTCCGTAAAAAATCGAGGCATACTTTATTTGTTAAACCATAAACCATCCTTTGCACAACCTGATTCTTCCCTTTTTGCCGTTTCATTTTACCAGAATTATTTATAATAAAATATTTATGGTATAAATGGTTTAAAAATAAATTTTATAGAGTTTTAATTTATAAAATAGAAAAATGCATTATCTCTAAAAAACACTTGGCGTTAAATAAAAAAAAATAATTTATGGAGTAGTTGGTGTAGTCTCAGCAGGTAAATTTGGAGTTATAATTAGTATATCTCCTACAGCTTGGACACGATCATATGCAATGTCCATTACTCCCTCTTCCTTAAGAGGTCTAATTTCATCCGCTTCCGGAACCATCCTTATACTAGTTTTAATAACTTCTTTAAGACCTACATTCTTCTTATCAGGACTCATGGCTCGAACTTTAAGATTTGATACTCTGCCCTTTTTAATGTTGAGAACCACATCTTGTACTCTTCCCACATATTTTCCCCTAATTGTGTATATGTCTAAACCATAAAGATTGGACAATTCGACCATTTTTTACACCACCAGATTTTATTGATTTCAATGTTTAATAGAAAGGCTGTTAAATGTTAAATCTCTAATTATAAGATATTTTATCATTTAATAACTTAAATAGTTTAGTATTTAATGGTAGAAAATTGCTATTTAAATTAGTTATCAGTACGTGTTTATTTAATGTGGAACTATCAAATATAAAATAAATTCTATTAAAATATTTTTGTTAAAAAATCATTCAAATGAATGAAAGATTATTTTATTAAATATTGATTAATATTCTAAAAGTGATTATAATGTGGGATACCAGCAAAGATTATCGATTATTAGTAGCAGAAAAGTCTATAAATCTCTTTATAAGAACCATTCAAGGCGGAAACTTCAAAGGACACTGGAGAAAGAGAGAAGTAGTCCAAATAGCTCGTGAAATGAGTAGAGAACTACAAGCTGTGGCTTTTTCATATATGGAACCTCAAGATTTAATCACTTCCCCTCATATAAAAACTCTTACAGAAAAAACCGAAAAAATAAAAGAGTTTTTAGGTGGAGAAGGGTGGAATAAGAAATTTTTAGACCAGGCCACCCGTGAGGAGAAGGAAAAACTTGAAGAAAACATTGCCAAAGTTAGATTTTTCTTAAACACATTTTTAGGGTTGGAAAATCGGATTTCTCTGGGACAAATAAGTGATCCTGTAATGGGAATTGATATCATAGTAGGCGAAATAATGAGTGTGGGTAAACATACACAAGCCAGTAATTTACTTGTATGCAACGTTAATATTGGAGAAAGAGCCATAACTGTAGTAACCAATGATATGGATGTTAAAGAAGGTAACCATGTGGCTATTTCAATGCTACCCCCCAGTACATTCATGGGCATAACTAGTGAAGGTATGTTTTTAGGTGCAGGAGAGGGTGTTATAAAAAATGTTCAAGGCGATTTAGGCCATATGCCTCATGGAATTCCATTGGAAGCTTTAAATGAAGCTAGGAACCTAGTGGAAAACTTTTTAAATGAATAAATAAAAAAATTTATGAATTAATTTTTTTATTAATTTTCTTAATTTATTAAAAATAATTAGTTAGTGTTAAGTATGGCCAGTTTAGTGCGAGTCATGTCTTCTACAGAGTATTTTACTCCCTCTTTACCCATCCCACTCATTTTAAAACCTCCGAAAGGCATGTTATCTGTTCTAAAAGTGGATTGTTTATTTACCATTACTGATCCTGCCTCAATTTTTTGAACGGCTTTAAGGGCATGATGAATATTTTCAGTGAATATACTCGCCTGTAAACCATATCTAGTATCATTAGCAACTTTTATAGCCTCATCAATTCCATCCACCCGTATAATTGGCGAAATAGGTCCAAATGTTTCATCCTGGACAGCTTTCATATCCGATCGAACATGGTCTAGTATGGTAGGTTCAAAGAAATTTTCATTTCTTGTTCCTCCGTATAATAATTCAGCACCCTCCACCACAGCATTTGAAACTATTCTCTCCACAACAATTGCGGCATTTTCATTAATCATAGGACCCATATCAGTTTTCGGGTTTAATGGATCCCCAATTCTCAGTTTTTTTGTCTTTTTAATTAGCATTTCCACAAAATCATCAGCAATGGAATTTTCCACTATCAAACGTTTTACAGCAATACAAACTTGGCCGGTGTAAAGATATGATCCTCTGATAGTTCCTTCAACAGCTTTTTCAATATCTGCGTCTTTCAAAACAATTAAAGGATCATTACCCCCCAATTCAAGTGTTACTTTTTTCATGACAGCGTTCTGAGATATTAACCTTCCAGTTTCTACACTGCCAGTAAAGGAAATCTTGTCCACTTTTTCACTGGTGACAATTTCATCACCAATAATGTCCCCTCTACCAGTTACAGTATTTATAGCACCATCAGGTAAGTAAGAATCAATTATTTCTGCCATTTTTAAAGCAGATAATGGAGCCATGGCAGACGGTTTCAAAACTACCGCATTTTTAGCAGCCAATGCCGGGCCTAATTTATGTACGGCGAGATTAAGAGGATAATTAAAAGGAGTTATGGCCCCAACGACACCCAGAGGAATTTTTAAGGTAAATGCCATAAATCCTTTCCAACCAATACCTGCATCAAGAGGAATTGATTCCCCATAAATACGTTTTGATTCT
>JAUXXK010000412.1 GCA_030681145.1 Methanobacteriaceae archaeon
GTAAAGCCCTTTTAATCACAGATAAAGGGATGGAATTCTCATCATCGCCTCGATACTTAAATAATATTTTATTTAATAACCAGTCTCGAAAAATCTCCCCTGAAGATAAAATATTATTCAATGAGCTTCGGGATTTGCGAAAAGATATTTCCATAAATCGAAATGTTCCAGCATATATCATCTGTGGCAATGATGTTCTTCTCAACATGGCCCGTGAAAAACCACTTAATAAGGATTCTTTATTATCCATTAAAGGAGTGGGAGAAAAATTCCTGGAAAATTATGGTGAGGCCTTTTTAGATCTGATTGAAGAGTATAATATTGGGAATGGGGAGATGGTAGGGATGGATTATTAAAAAATCTATCCTTATTTTATAAATTAAATTGGAATTTTTTAAAATCCGCCTAAAATTTATAAAAAATGATAGTGCCCATAAAAATATAATATTTAAAGTAACAATATAATTACTATTATTAAGCTAAAATCTCAATTAATTCATCTTCATATAATGATTTAAATATAATTTCACTTAATTAAAACTAAACTAGACCTTAAATGACAATTTACACTATTGGCCACAGCAACCTCTCTATGAAGGATTTTTTACAGATATTAAAGTCCAACCATATTGATAGGGTGGTTGATGTAAGATCATCACCTTACAGTAAACATGTTCCCCATTTCAATAAGAAGTATATTCAAAATGCAGTGGAAAATGCACACATTGGTTACCACTACCTTGGCCAGAAAATAGGGGGAAAACCTCGCAGTGCAAAATATTATACTAATGGAGAGGTAAACTATGACCTGTTATCCAAGACCCTTAAATTCAAGGAGGGTATTCGAGAGATTGTGATAATGGCCAGAGAGCATGAATTGGTTCTCATGTGCAGTGAGGAAAATCCCTACCAGTGCCACCGCCACCACTTAATAGGCCAAAAAATGCAAGCTAAGGGATTCCAACTTATTCATCTGCGAAAAGATGGTGAAAAAGAAAGGGTTGATTACCAAAAAAAGCTTTTTTAATTTTATTTACCTTAATTCATGTTTTAATTGATAATTAATTCAAGTAATTTAAATGAAATTTTCATTATTTTTTCTTTGAAATAAAAATAAAATTCATAACCATTAAATTAAAACAACTTTAAATATATTTAATATAATAAACTAGTCTTTAATTATTAGATTGCTTTAAGGTAGAAAAGATGGTAAAAATTAATATTAACAACGGCAAATGTCCCTACTGTGGGGCCAAAAAACAGGCAGGATCATTAAACTGTCCCCGCTGTGGTAAAAACTTGTCAAATCATCAAAATACATTTAGGTTGATGAAAAAAGTATTAAAAGGATCCAGAGTTCTTGTAAAATCTTTAGTCTCCCGTAAATATCGG
>JAUXXK010000421.1 GCA_030681145.1 Methanobacteriaceae archaeon
GGTTTTTATTGTTGCCTCTGGATAAAAAGTGTCATTTGGTAGAGAAATAATGCCTTCTACAGAATAGTTTTCTAGTAAAAAAGCCCTCATAGGAAAATTGTAATCAGAATAAAAAAAAGATTTTTGCTCAGGAACGATGAAAACTAGATATCCATCATTATTTAACAATTTCAATGAAGAAAATAAGTAAGCAAACTCATTATTCAGAAATTCAAAGTCACCAACTTGCTGGGTTTCCTTTAATTGTTTAAAAGAAGGTTGAGAAACAATTAGATCAAATTTTTCTCCTAAATCGTCTTTTATTTCAAAAAAATCATCGTTTATTAAATTATAATCAATATCATATTTGTCCAAATTTTCTTCAGCTATTTTAATAATATCTGGGCCAATATCCACACCTATAAAACTTGGCCGTATCTTTGAGCGCTTATTAATCCTCCAGAAGAAGCTTCCGCTTCCACAAGCAGGATCTAGTATTTTATGTGGTTTCCATGGTGAGACAAGTTCACTGATAAAAGAAACAATACTCTTAGGCGTATAAACAATATTTTCTGGTGTAAAACCCGTTTTTCTCATAATAATCCCATTGTTTTATAGAAAGTAATTATTATAAATTATTATTTAATTATATTATTATGTAAATAAAACAAGAAATAGTTTAGTTAATATGGAGATTATCTTTCTGATTTTTTGAACATAACGACATATTAGGATATTTATTAAAATTATATCCACAATTTTACAACTTAAAAATATGAATTGCGATAAAAATGTTCTTAATAATCTAAGATTTTTTTGAAATCTTAATTTTCATGAGTTCATATGCTTTTTTAGCTGCAGATAGGGCAGTGGGAAGATCATAATTTCTTTCTAAAACAATTACTCCCCAATTTGGATCTCCTTTCATTCTCTGGATTCCCTGAATTTTTTCATTTCCAATATATAAATATAGCCTAATGTTTTTGGGATTATATAAATAAGCACTTAAAAATACCCTTTCTGGAGAATAATAAGAAAATCCATCTTGTAATTGGTTAGCAAAAATTTTATCATCAATTTTTTTCACTTCAGAATCAAAAGTTTCAAATAATTTTTTAACATTTCCAATCAGTTCATTCAAGGCTTTAATTGATTCATCTCTAACTTTCTCATCTGAATCATTTTGAGCTATTTCCAGGGGTTTGAGTGCACGTTCGTCACCTATATTGCCTAGTGATTGAGCGGCCCTCCAACGGACTGTACTTTCATCATCACTCAAAGCTTCTATCAGTGGTTCAATAGATGATTCTGCACCTATTTCACCAAGAGTTTCTACAACCATCTGACGAACATGATTGTTAAAATTGCTTAGGTTGGCTAAAAGATCGTTTAGGGAGGGTTCTCCAATATTTATCAAAGCCCATTTAGATTGATACCTTAGTTCGGGGTCTTGACTTCTAAGCTTCTGAATCAAAGGCTTAATAGCCCTAATATCTCCAATTTTTCCCAGGGATGAAGCTGCAGCCCGTGGTACAAAATAATCGGAATCATTCATGGCTTTAATTAGCAGAGGAACTGCCCTTTCATCCCCAATTTTCCCTAGTTTTCTAGCAGCCCGGGCTCTTTCACGATCATTACCAAGTTTTAAATTATCCCTATTAAACAAAAATTCTTGTTCATCATGTTTTGAAACATGATTCAACGGTTTAGGTGTATATCCATTAATTAAAATATTTTCAGGTCCATTAAATCCATATTTCTCGCATATAGGTTTAATCTCATTAGCCATTTGTGAAGAAAATGATTTGATCCAATCGGGATCATTACCACTATTTAGTGAAATTTCCCATGTTTCAGAGTTATTATTTTCAAAGGATTTAACAGCACTAGATTCATAAAAAAAGTTTATAAAACGCTTTATGAACTTTTCCCACCATTCAACATTATTTGCCTCTTCTTTCGTAATAAAATTAAACCGATACATGAATGGGATCTCATTTGGCTGATTTTCTAAAGGGGATATTTTAGATCTAAAATCAATATTAGTAGTACTTTTAGTTATGTTACAAAGTTTACATAGGGTCTGAAGGTTATTTTCAGAATTATCTATGCCATACCATTGTGGTGATATGTGATCAATCTGTAAATACTCTTTTTGACTTTCACCGCAACAAAGACATTTATAATCATCTCGATCTTTTATCTCCTCTTTTTCCTTATCACTGAGTTTTAAACTATTAACCAGTTCAATAGCTTTTTTAACAGATTTTTTAACTTCGAAATTATTTTCTTCTAATAAAACTTTGTTTAAAAGCGATATAGTGCTCTGATGTAAATTTTCCTCGCTTCCCATTTCTCCCAGAATTTCACAGGCTCTTAATTTCTCTTCTAAGGAACCATATTTAAGATTGTCAACTTGTATTTCTTCTGGAGTTTTAATTTTATCAGTTTGCTGTTCTAAAGATAATATATATTCTAAACAAGCATTATATTGTGATTTAAATAGATCATAATGATAATAAATTACTTTCCAGTAGCGATCTTCTCTGTTGTATTCATATCTAAGTTTTTCATCGACTTTTCGAGGGCCGTAGTCCTCTTCTATGAATTTCCGTGCTATTGGATCTAAATCATGATTTTTTCTTTCCTCAAATTCAATAAATTTAGGAGGTTCTTTCATGTTTTGTGCCATGTGGCGAGCTATATTGAAAATATTTTTTAATAAATCATCACCAACATGTTTTTCTGCTTGTGAGAAAAATGTTTTACACCAATCTTTTATCCTATCCAAATGGTCTTCAAACTCAATGAAATCGCTGTCAAAAACTTTTAAATCCTCATTTTTTATGTGTTCTAAAAATTCAAAGTAATCCTTTTCTTCGTTTTCAAAAACCATAAGCAAGTGGTTGGATTCTTCGGGGTTCTCATCTTCACCCAATATAGAAAAAGTCGCTTGATACCAACCGGTTGGGATGAATTTCAAAAAAGGCCCGGGATTAACATATTGGCCTCTATCCATCATGTCAATTAGGCGTTGGACTGCTTCAATTGATATTTTATCCAATGGTTTAGGGTTTTCACCAGTAGCCCCATACTCTTTTTTAGCAGTCCAGGTTTCCGTATCCCATACGGACCAGTTTATGGTCTTCTGCCATTCATCGTAGAAAAATACTAAATTAGCATCAGGTGTTCCTCCGAATTTAGGTCCTCTTAATGCCCTTCCGACCATCTGGGTCATGAGGATGGTACTTCTAGTTTGTCTAGTTATAAAAACAGTATCTACATCCGGAACATCAGTCCCTTCAGTTAACATTTTGATATTAACAATCACATCAAGATCATTATTTCTAAACTTTTCTAAAACTTCGGCATTTTCTTCGTTATCCGGCCTTGAGTACATTACACCAGCACGAACACCTCCGTCTTGTAAAAATTTGCTTAGCTGATCGCACTGATACCATCTATCAGCAAAAAAAATCGTTTTTTTATATTTTTCCTTATTCTTAATATAATTGTCAGCAATATACTGATTTCTACTATGATTAGAGGCCAATTGTGTTATAATGTGCTCTGGAACATCTCTATTAGTTTCTACCCATTTTATATATTCTCTTTCATCGAAATCAGGTTTAAAACTAGTATCAGACTCATCAATGTATGGTCTGGCCAGTATGTTTTCGGCCATGAGTTTTTTTACTTGGGCCTGATAAACAATTTTTTGAGGGAATATCTCTTTTAACCACCCTCTTTTTTTGATGTCCATGTGGGTGGGGGTTGCTGTTAAACCTAATAAATACATTTTTTTGAATTTTTCCCTCAAGGAGCAAATTAAGTTACGGTAAGTAGGTGCAGGGGAATGATGTGCTTCGTCAAATACAACAAATAATTTTCCTTTAGCAGATTTAAGAAATTCTTCAAGTTTAGGATGTGATTTTTTGTAAGCATTTGCCACACTTTGCAAAGTTGCAATAACAATATCATCATCGCGTTTAATCTGGTGAATGTCATAATGATGTGATGTACCTGATACAACACGTATATTTAATTGATTTTTTGGCTCTTGTATCCAACCCACTTCATATCCATCGTTTAACTTATTTTCTGCAGGCCCAAAACTATAAAAAGCTTGTTCAAGGAGATGATGGGTATGGGCAAGCCATAAAACTTTATAACCCTTAGATAAAACGTGTCTACAAAGAAAACGAACTGCAGTAAATGTTTTTCCACTTCCAGTAGGTAAAGCTATTATGGAACCAGATGGAAATTCTTCGGCTTCAAACCATGATTTTAATTCTTTAATGGTTCCCTTTTGATGATTTGCCTCGGGCCTAAGAGATTTTTGCTTCCGGCATGAAATTAGATCGTATTCTTTATATAAATCGCTTTTTTGCTTCTTGAACATTTACCTTCCCCAAATATAATTTGATTTTTGGGATAATAAATTATTCTATAAAAATATTTTTTTTACTAATTATAATTCCAGGGTTGGTTAAGAAAGTATGCTAAATTAGATATTAATTTTTATTTAACAAAAAAATAATAATCAATTTTATATTATAATTGTTTTTGGAAAGTAAAATAAGAAATATAATTTTTATTTTTTTTCTCCTTTAAGGAACACTAAACCTCTGAGAGCTCTTTTCGGGATTATTACAAAATGTTTTAAAATCACAAGCATCACAGGTCCTTTTCTCAGGCCTAGGATGCCATGATTTTTGAATACCGGCCCCATTAATCTCGGCCACAGTACATTTTTCAATGTCTTCCACCACATTGTCAAATTCTCTTAAAGAATGCTGAATGGATTCATAGTCCATATCTATCAACCTAATGGATCTTTTTATCTTAAAATTATCTGATAATTCTGGAATATCTTTTTTGGAATGCCATTTTAAAATTTTATTCTTATCCTCACCTAAAGGCATAACATCGGTGTTTTCACTCTTAACATCAGCTTTTATGTCTCCAATATCTCCCTTAAATGGAACTAATTCGTTTAA
>JAUXXK010000422.1 GCA_030681145.1 Methanobacteriaceae archaeon
ATAAACCCACAATTTATTAATTTATCAGGTCCTGGGCCCATTTATGTATCTGATCCCAATCACGAGTATCATAAGGTTTACTGGTATCAATACCCTTACTTTCCAGGTCTTTTTTAACCATTTTAAGTATTACTTTGTCCATTAAGCCAAATTTACCATTAGGATTAATAACTCCTCCAAATAGTCCACTGGCCACTGGAGGGTTTGTTAGATATTTATCTGCCACATCATCCAGGTATTTTTCCTGGGCCTCTTTTAGGAGTTTTTCATCCCGGTTGGCAATGCAAGATACAAATAAGGCCACTTTTTTATCTTCTAAGTCATTTTGATGGTTTTCTATGAATTTTAGTGCAGATTTAGTCCAGGACCCGACCTTAATACCACTCCCCAGTACCACTAAATCGTAAGAGGAGGTATCAAATTTTTTAAGTCCCCGGGAATCTACTACATCCACTTCAACATTTTCTTTTCTTAAAACATTCCCTATTTCCTGGGAGATTTCAGCTGCTGATCCATATCTGGTTCCATATACAATTAATGCTTTCATAATAATCCTTTTCCTTTTTTAATTACTTTATGAAGTTTATCTTTTTTATCTACTTTACGTATTTTATTCTTTAGCTTGCTCGTACAAGTTAGTTGATATTTTATCCAGTTTGCCCATTATTTGGAATAGTTGTTTGATTTCATCGTTTTCCAGGCCCTGGAATATGGCAGAGATTGATTGGGCATCATCTTTGGTTCTGTTTTCCCAGTACTCCTGGCAGGCTGGTGTGATTTTTAGCCTTAATATACGCCTGTTTTGAGGATCCCTTTTTATAGTTAAAAATCCTCTTTTTTCCAGACGTGATGCAAGTTGTTTAACATTTTGATGTGTGGTGCTCATGGCATTTGCCACCTCCTGCATTGAAGGATCGTGGTCAAACGCCTGGCCAATTATGATTAACATCAACCACTGTTTAGTGGTTATGCCATCTTCGGCAAATTCTTTGTTAATTACATAACCCCAGCGCTGTTGTACCAGAAATAAAACTACCAGTATATATTTTTCCATTTCCAGCCGCTCTCCACAGGCATATTCCGATTTTATATCGTCAGAATTTTTCATAGTTATTTCCTTTTAAATTAGTATCCCTTAAAATAGTGAATTTATGTATATTATTTTCTCATCCATATTCTTAGCCCATAAGTAATATATTACCTAAATAGGTAATATATTACCTAATTTGTGGAGATACTATATAAACTTTAGGATTCCATCATTTAAAAAAAAGAAATATTCACAAAATGTGATATTTTTTACACTTGAAGTGTATGTCTAGGTAAGTGAAAAATCATGATCAATATAAGTAACTCGAATAAATGGTTCACCTGCGAAACATGTCGAAATCCAACCATCAATTAAATAAAAAAAAAAAAATAATAAAACTAAATACAACCATTATTAATTAATGAAAAATAATAAAATAAATTTAATCATCATTTAATAAAAAACCCTTCCACCAAATCCGACCATCATTCAAATTTAAGGTGAATCTTATGGAATATCCTCCCAAAGAACTAACTATAGAAGAATTAATAACCTCTAAAATTCCCACTGCAATACCAGATCAGACCATTGGTGATGTCCAGGAATACTTGGAGATAAACGGGCCAGAATTTGATAATATGGATTACATATATGTTCTGGATGGAGATACTCTAAAAGGTGTTTTATCTATTAAGGAAATACTCAGCATGGACCATCCCCTAAAAGTCAGTGAGGAGATGTGCAACAATCCCATCACCAGTACCACCAATAACACTCCCGAAGAAATGGTTTACCTGGCCCTTTCCCACGGATTAAAAGCAGTACCTGTAGTTAAAGATGGTGATAAATTTTTAGGTATTATAAGCCACGACGAAATACTGAAAATATTCAATCGGGAAGTTGAAAGCGACATATTCCAATTCGGAGGTATCTTCCACAAGGTAGGAGAAGAATACACCTCCATCAATTCCAGTACCTATCACATGATCCGTTCCCGGCTACCATGGCTAATCATAGGGATAATGGGAGGTATTGCTGCAGCATCATTAATTGGAATGTTTGAAGACCTATTATCCAGTTTCATAGCATTGGCCTCATTTATACCAGTTATGGTTTATATGAGTGATGCGGCCGGTACCCAGTCAGAGGCCCTGATTATTCGGAGCATGGCTCTGGATTCCAAAATGAGTATGAAAAATTATATAATCCGGGAAATTAAAGTAGCCATAGTTATTGCACTTGTATCCGGACTATTGGCCGGTATGATGGCATTTATAACCAGAAATAATCCTCTTTTAGGCGCTATTATCTTTTTATCCATGTTTTTTAGTATCATAGCCTCAATAATTATTGCCACCATCGCCCCATTAATATTTAAAAAAATCAACTTCGACCCGGCAGTGGCCACCGGTCCTCTGGCCACAATTGTAAGTGATATAGCCACCCTAGCCATATACTTGGGAGTGGCCCTTTTACTGATGGGTTTGATGTGAGATTAAGTTATTTAATAACATTTAAAGTGAAAAAAAGAAGAAAAATAATAGGTTAATAATAAATAAATATATTCTACCCAAATAAAAATAAAAACTCACTCAAATAAACAAATAAAAACTAAAGGTCATACCATGAATGAAGAACACTTGGAAGATGCTCAAAAAAGAATTGAGATGCTGAAAAATGAATTAAATCGTAAAGACCAAGAGATGGAACAATTAAAAAAGGACCTTTATCTGGCCCAGGGCCGTCTTCAGGAAATACGGGAAGAAAAAGAACAACTAACCCAGCAAGTGTCTAAATTTGAATTAATGCAGATGGATCTGGAGTTAATTAAGGCTCGGGATGTTTATGAGGAAAATAACCGGCTGCAGCACCGAATACATGTTACAAAAAAATTACTGGATGAGGCCCGGGTAGAGCTGGAATTCAGAGAAAAAGTAATTAATGAGTTGGAAAATCTTAAAATGATGGATCGCTTGAGAAATAAACCTCCCGCCAGTCTGATTATTTATAAAAACCGATGAAAACCAATGAATATTGATTTAAAAAAAGAGGCATCTCTATTCTCTTTTAACTATTCAACACACAATAACCCTCTCATCAAACAAATAAAATAAAATAAAATGAAGCAATTAAACTATATAAATAAAAATTATTCAACTATTAATTTTAATAAAATTATTTAAGGCCTATTATCTCATGATAAGTTTATTACTTTGATAATCACAATATAATAATAGAATGATGGGGAGTTGATGTGTTTTTGGGAAATAAAGAGTCTCTAAAAAATATTTCTATTCTTAAAGATGCTTTAAATAATCTTAAACCACATGATCATCCATGTTTTATTTACAATACCCGCCAAGAGTGGGTTGATGTTATTATTCCTTTTATTAAAAAAGGTATTGAAAATAAAGAAAAATGTATCTATTTTTTAGAAAACTCTGCTAAAGGCCTTATCCACGATTATTTAAAAGAAGAGGGTTTGAATGTGGAATCTTTAGAGGATTCTGGGCAACTTCTGTTGCTTGATGAATATAGCAGTTATATACCGGATGGCTTTTTTAATGTAGAATTTATGCTAGATTTTCTTAAAAAAGAAACTGAAAAAGCATTAAGTGAAGGTTATGTATCTCTTAGAATCATAGAAGATATGAGTTGGGCTATAAATGAATACCCTGGGTCTGAAAATCTTATTGAATATGAATCAAGACTTAACCAAGAGTTTTTCAAGGAAAATCCAGTCATAGCCATATTTTGTTACTATACTCCTCTATTTGATCCAGAAATCATTAAAGATATCATATTAACCCATCCCCTAATAATAAATGGCAATAAATTATATAAAAATTCATATTATACTCCTCCAGAAGATTTTTTAACCGCCAAAAAAGCAGAGCATGCATTCCAAGTATGGCTTAAAAATATGGAGATTGAATTTGAAATTAGTGAAAAGAAGAATTTATACTCGGATTTTCTTAATAAATCAGCCCAACCATTGGCTATAGGCACCCCCGAGGGTAAGATTATATATTATAACAATGCACTCATTAATCTGATTGGTTATAGCTCAGAAGAAATTAAAGATTTAAACTGGATTAAGGATATTACACCGGAAAAATATTGGGATTACGAAAACCATCAACTAAAAAAACTAGAAAAAATAATGAGAGTACTCTATGAAAAAGAGTATATAACA
>JAUXXK010000430.1 GCA_030681145.1 Methanobacteriaceae archaeon
ATGGATGTTCTGAACCTTTCTCAGCAATAGCTGCCAGTTTAAGGGTTTCATCCGGATTACTGGAAACTATGTCGGTTACTTCTGGTTTTCCCTTGGTTAGGGTCCCGGTTTTATCAAAAAATATCTTATTTAATAGATGGGTTCTCTCCAGGTATTCTCCTCCCCGGATTAAAATCCCATTTTCGGCCCCTTTTCCCACTCCCACCATTAATGCGGCAGGTGTTGCAATTCCCAGGGCGCAGGGACATGAAATGATAAGAACTGCTACAAAGGATAGTATTCCTGCTGTGAAATTCCCAATAAGGGTCCATATAACCAGAGTAAGAATGGCTACTAAAACCACTACTGGTACAAAATAAGAACTTACCTTATCGGCCACCCTTTGAATTGGTGCACTGGATGACTGGGCATCTTCTACCAGTTTAATTATCTGCATGAGGGCTGTCTGGGAACCTACCTTGGTTGCCTTAAATTTAATCATACCCTGTTTATTAATGGTGGCACCAATTACTTCATCCCCTACTTTTCGGGATACTGGTATACTCTCTCCAGTTACCATGGATTGGTCTACTGAGCTTTCACCTTCAACCACCACTCCATCTACTGGGATGCTTTGACCGGGTCTCACCACTACTATTTCCCCAACTTTAATTAATTCCGCCAGTACTGTGATTTCTTCTCCATCACGGATGATTTGTGCTGTTTTGGGTCTAAGATCCAGGAGTTTTCGAACTGCGGCTGAACTGCGCTGCTTGATGTAATCCTCCATGAATTTTCCCACAAGTACAAAGGCAATTATCACGGCTGATACTTCAAAATACACATCTCTAATGGTAACTGGTAGCACACCCGGGAAAAATAATACAAAACTACTGTAAGTCCAGGCAGTCAGGGTTCCCATGGCCACTAAAAAATCCATATTCAGGGAACGGTTTTTAATAGCATAATAGGCTCCCTTGTAAAACCCATAACCTGCAATAAACTGAATAGGTGTGGTCAATAGAAACAACCAGTAACCCCAGGTAAACCAGGGCAGAGCGGGTATAGGGGCCATGCTTATAATAGAAACACCAGCAGCCAGGGTGAGGGTGGCCACCAGACGGGCCACACCCAGTATTATGACTCCACTTAAGGCCAGTGCAATCCTTTTTTTCATGGTTTTTAATTCTTCTTCAGGTGACTGGAATTTTTTCAGGGAGTGTTCATCAGCAAAGTAGTAATCCCTCCCACCAAAACTCTGCTTTATAGCCCTGGATTTAAGTAAGCGCATTCCAGTAATAGGGTCTGTGGCATATTCTGCTTCATCTTCATGAATAAAAAAACCTTTATAACCACTCTCTTCTACTGCACTCAGGATTTCCTTTTTATCTATCTTTTCAGGTGAGTATTCAATATTGGCCTGGCCCGTAGAATAACTCACACTGGCCTGATCGATGCCTTCTTTTTCCTGAAGCTTATTTTCAATATTCATAGCACAGGAGGTGCAGTGCATTCCAGTACCATTGATTTTAATGGTTTC
>JAUXXK010000436.1 GCA_030681145.1 Methanobacteriaceae archaeon
CTGGATATAATTATTGTCTTAGATTACCAAGGAGATATAACTTATGCAAGTCCGTCATTAGAAAAAGTATTTGGTTATAAAGTTCCTGAGTTTTTAGGCTTCAATATATTTGATTTTATTCATCACCATGACTCACTCCGACTTAAAGAAGCTTTAAAAGATAATATAAAAAATTCTGGCTCAAATGTTGACTTTGAAGTACGCTGTCAGCATGAATCAGGGCACTGGCTTTCTTGCCAAATGGTTGCTCAGAATTTAATTAGTGATCCTGCAGTCAGAGGGATAGTTCTCAATATTCGAGATATAACTCAACGAAAACAGGCTGAAATAGCTCGAAATAACTTGGAAGAGATGTATGGTGCTTTGATAACTGCTAGCCCTGATGGATTTATTTCCATAGATCTGGATGGAAAAATAAATTATGTTTCTGAAAAAGCGGCTTTTATGATGGGTTGGGGGAATGGAAAAAAACTAATTTCTGAAACAATTTTTAATATAATAATCCCAGAAGAAAATGAATTATTCGTTAAGAACATGAAAATTGTTAGAGATATAGGTGCTCTTAGAAACATAGAGCACAATGCTTATAAACGGGATGGGGACATTTTTATAGCTGAAATGAACATGGCCCTTACCCAGGATTCCAAAGAAAATCCTAAAGGTTTTATTGTCACTATTCGGGATATTACATATCGTAAAAAAATGGAAAAAAAGGTTAGAACCTCTTTAAAAGAAAAAGAAATTCTTTTAAAAGAAGTTCACCATCGAGTTAAAAATAATATGCAAATAATTTCTAGTTTAATAGGACTTCAATCAGAACATGTTCATGATAAAAAGACCAAGGAACTGTTTGAAGATAGTAAGAACAGAATAAGATCTATGGCTTTAATACATGAGAAATTGTATGGTTCAGAGGGTATGGAAAAAGTTGATTTCTCTGAATATTTAAAAAGCCTAGTAAATTCTCTTGAGAGATCATATTTGCATAAAAACGATATTGAGATAATTATTGATGTTGTTGATGTTTCATTGGATATTGATCAAGCTATTACATGTGGTTTGATATTAAATGAATTAATCTCAAATAGTTTAAAATATGCATTTCCAAAAAATATTATTTCTGGAGATTCTTATAAATCTGATATCTTGATTGGTTTAAAAGGTAATGATATATCGGGATATGCCGAAAATTCATCTATTGAAACAGTAAATTCTGATATTGATTCATTAACAACACCTTTAATATCAATTACAGCATGTTCAAATGAGGGAAAAATTATAATAAATGTCGCGGACAATGGTGTGGGACTTCCAAAAGGAATAAATTTTGAAAATACTGAATCGCTTGGTTTACAAATTGTTTCTACTTTAGTATCTCAGTTGGAGGGGACCATTATTTTGGATAATGATTATGGGGCTAGATTCATTATTGAATTTAAAGAAAAAAAGTTTTAATTACTAAATGATTTTATGTTTCGAAGCTTATTTTTTAAATTTATAATAAAGAGATATTTATAATATTTTTAAGGAAAAATCTATTTAAAATAATTTATAAAAACAGAATCAATAATAATCAATATAATGAGCATCCCATTGATATTTAATATTTATAATACTAAATTATATATTCATTTTGTATTTTAGTTTTATTTTTTCTATTTTTTCAAGAATGTTAGTGCTTAAGAACTTTGAATTAATGTATTCGGGGTATACGGGAAGTCTTTCTCTCATTGAAAATCCTGTATCATATGTGAGACGTTTTAGTTCATTTATTTCTGGCCATGGTGCTTCGGGATTTACATAATCCTTGCTTAATGGTGAAATTCCTCCCCAATCATCTGCTCCAGCCAGAAGAAACATTTGTGATGTTTCTTTATTGAGGTTCGGGGGTACTTGGATACTCACATCTGGAAAAATGAGCTTGGCCACTGCCACGGTTTTCAAAACTGCCATAAGTGAAGGTTCGGGGTGGCTTTCCATTGGGATACCTGGTTTGGATCTAAAATTTTGGATTATTATTTCCTGAATATGTCCATATTTATTCTGTATGCGTCTTAACTCTAGCAACGATTGAGCACGCTCTTCCAGAGTTTCGCCAATTCCTATAAGAAGTCCGGTGGTAAATGGAATCTTTAATCTGCCTGCATTTTCTATGGTTTGAGTTCGAAGCCATGGATTTTTCCCAGGGCTATTTATATGAGCTTCCGTTTGCATTAAACGGGGACTTGAATTTTCCAGCATTAGCCCCATGGATGCATTAACTTCTTTTAACATTTTCAGTTCTTTTTTACTTACTATCCCCGGATTACTATGTGGTAAAAGATCTGTACTCTTTAAAGTTTCTTCACATATATAATAAAGATATTCGCTCATGTTTTCAAAGCCTATCTTTTCTAAAATATTTCTTATATCTTTTATTTGATCAGATCTCTCCCCAAATGTGAATAATGCTTCTTTACAACCATATTTTTCTGATTTTTTTAAATTTGATATTATATCCTCTGGAAACATTAATATTTGCTTTCCTAATTCTTTAGGATCTTTTCGGAAAGTGCAGTAACCACAAGTATTTCTACAAACTTCGGTTAGAGGGATAAAAATATTTTTAGAAAAAGTAATGATGGTGTTATCTCTTTTAGAATTAGCGGATATCATTAAATCAAGAATAGCACTACTTTTGGAACTTAAAAGTTCTACTATTTCATTTTTTGAAAATTTGAATAAATTCATTACTTTTCCACCAAAAAAGATTATTGATATAAATAAAACGATTTCTTATTTTTCAGTACTTGCTATCACAATTTCCACAAAACAAGGTCCAATATCACTTTTATCTTTCCACATAACAACAAAAAAACCTGCTTTATCAGTTAAACCCATTTTATACTCAACAATGCAGTTCATAGATTCTAAAGATTCTTTTAAATGTTCTATTCCTCCAGCATTAGTTTCTACATTTATATCAACATCTGAGCGTATTTTTTCGTCCATTAATCCGATTAAATTCGTTGCTTCGTCAGAAAACATATTTATTTCCTTTGCATTGATTGAAGAAACAAGCCCATCTAATTCTTCGCCCATATTTTCTGCATTAATTCGCTTACGAGATCTTCCACGAACAATAAGTATATTTTTCGAATCTAAAGCGGCTTTTGAGCCATCAAAAGCTTCTAAATAACCCATTATATTTCCTGCAATTTTGTGTAATACTATCAATCTCAATCCACCTCACTTAATAATGGAATAAATTTAATTCAAAAATTAATGAGTCGTTAACTAAATTATTAATAAATAAGGCAAATAATAAAATCATTAAAAATATAATTTAATGAGAGGAATCTATTTATTTTTTTGATTAATTCCTTCCATTTCATATTTTAATTCACCCATGGTGGCTACTTTTTCTGCAAATGCATCGTGGCGATGAATACTTTCTTCATTTACTTGTCTTACTGTTACCATGGTATCGTCAGGTAGGTGAGAAAATTCATATACTATCCTCTGAACCATATTTCGAACACAATCTTCCACAAACATAGGATTTTTGTGTGCTTGAACCACAATTGCATTCTCATCTGGTCTTTTAAGAAGTTCACAAACCGAAGAACTCATTGAATCTTCAATAATTCGTATAAGATCTTCTCCACGAATCACATGGTCTTCTGGAACTTCAATCATCACCATTCCTCGACCTCTCTGATTGTGTGAAGAGAATGAAACGGTATCCAGTACTTTTTCAGTAGTTTCTTCATCTAAGAATTTTAATAATTCTTGTTTAGATGATTCTTTAACAGATTCCAAGGCACAAGGACATACGGTCATTCCTACTACTTCTACACCAACCATCTTACGTATTACTACTTTATCTCCGTTTCTATAGCCAACAGCATCGGCCATTAATTTACTCATTTCTTGAGTTTTGAGATTAGTCACAGGAGACTTTTTTAGGAACATGTAATCACTTTTCATGCTCACTTCAGCTCTTTTGGCGTATTTATGCTTTTTTAGCAGGGAATTAACTATTTCTGCACATAAAGATTCTATTTCCACGGCATTATTTTCTAAAGTCTCTTCTAGTACTTCACTTATAGCTTCGGGGCTTCTAGACATATGAATGCCCCTTTTAGTACTTGGAAGGTCCACAAATGCATCAAATGTTGGTAAAAGGACAATAGGCCTTTTCACATCTCTTTCAATTTTTAAAAGCTTTTTAACTCCAGTAACTCCTACCCTTGTAAGATAGACTGGTATACTTGGAAGTTTTTCTTGTGTATCTGGAAAACATACATAACCCAAAGTTTCCACCCCGATTAGTCCCGGTATTCAATTAATAAATAATCAATACCGGGCATTTCTGGCATCTATTTTTTTAAGTTATTCAATATTTTTATCTAAGATTTTTGTATCGATTTATAATGTAATGTTATTTGTATTTATTTAATATAAAATGTGATGAATATTTATATTAGGTATAATGACATAGAAAAATAAAAATTAGTTTTAATGTATATTAAATGATTTTATTTAGTTTTCATATACTTTTAGAGGAATAGTTGATTTCAAGTAATTTATAAAATTAATTTGGCTGTGTTGCGCATAAAATTAGTTCAATTAACCTATCTACTTTAATATCTTTTAAATCTTTTTCTAAATTAACAAAAGCATTATAATTTTCTTTCGCACGTTTTCCAAGAATATTCCCATTTAAATCTGGCTCTGCAACCACTAAAACATATTTTAAGTTCATTTTATCCATTTTTCGAATTATATCATTTTGCACATGCTCTATTTTCTTTGAAATTCCATTAAGGGCAGTATCGGGGATTTTTGGATTAATCTTTTTCATATCTTCAGCTTTCAAGGGAACCCCTGCTACCACAATTTGCTGAACATTAATTCCAAGTTTAATTAAGGATTTTTTGAAGTTATTTTTGGTGGTAATAATCAGCAATTCATGTGATAAATCACTAATCTTTTCTTCACTTTTTGGTTTTTCTATTACACCAAAATCTGATAGTATTCCATTAATATTTTCACGTGCATCTAATATTTTACTGGTAAATAACTTCGATTCCTCTAAATTTAGTTTATGAAAAGGCAAACTAGAATAGATAAAATCATCAGCTTCTATTAAATCTTTTAGAGTTTTATCAAAAAGTTCAACATTTATAATTCCTTCTTGAGCTTCTTTAATTACCTCAGTTTTGTTTTCTACACTTGCAGCTTTTTTAATTAAATTTTCGGCTTGATTAAATCTATTTTTATCCATAAAACCCCTCAATAACGTTTAGAGTAACTGATCAATCGGTTAAAATTTGAAGAACGGTGAAAAAATGTCTTTTATTAAATATGAGCTTTGCTTTACATCTGGGGAAACCATAAACTTTTCCAGATAATATCTTTCTATCTCTTCTTTAGACTTATATTTTATTTCATTTTTGTTAATATGGAATGTTTCAGATGTTTTTTGATTACTTTGGGAATAATTATCACTATCATTATTATCTGAAATAAGTGCTGGTTCTAGGCCCACAATAAAACTTAGGTTTGAATTGGACAAAGCCTCTAAATTATAACCTCCTTCAAGTAAAGATATTATATTGATATTTTTTTCGATTAAATATTGACTTATCCATGCGTAAAAATATTCATTAACATTAATGCCTGAAAGAGGATCATTAACATGAGCATCAAAACCTGCCTCGACAAAAAGTACTTGGGGGCGGAATTCTTTCAGCACAGGCTCCAAAATCTCCTTTAAAATCCATATATAATCAGTATTATTAGAACCTATGGGCATGGGGATATTAATGTTGTAACCTTCCCCTTTTCCACTTCCTTGTTCTTCAATAAATCCTTTTCCTGGAAATAAGGTTTTAGGGTCCTGATGGATTGAAATATAAAGGATATTCGGATCATTATAAAATATTTCTGCAGTTCCATTCCCATAATGAACATCAAAGTCAATTATGCAGATTTTATGAAGGCCATAATTTCTAATCAAATATTTCAAGGCAATGGCCACATTATTGAATATACAAAACCCCATGGATTTATGGGCTGTGGCATGATGTCCGGGAGGTCTTGAAATGGAGTAAGACCACTTTTCACCGTTCATAATAGATTTAGATGCGGCTATGGCTCCTCCTGCTGATAAAAGTGCAGTATGATAACTTTGGGAGCTAGCATAGGTATCCAAGTCGAGGTAACCGCCACCCTTTTTACAAAAATCTTGAATAAAATGAATATGACTTGAGCTGTGAACTGCTAAAATATCTGATATATCGCACGATTCTGGCTCTAAAAGGCTAATTTTATTAAAAATACCTATTTTCGAAAATTTTGTGATTATAGCATCCGTTCTACTTTTATTTTCAATGTGGTCATTTTTTTGATGATTATTATATTTGGGGGAGTAAAATATTGCCATGAAATAACTATCCACTGTTAAATTTTAAATACCAATTAAAAATTTTTTCAGTCTTACTCTTATTATTTAACTTATTTATTCAGAAACCTATTTATTATTTCTTTTACATAGTATACTTTGAATACTTTTATCTGAGAACTTCATTGAGAATTTAAGATTAATATATTTTATTTGATAATATAAAAATAAATTAGAGGGGAGTTATTAATGGAAAATGAAAATCCTATTAGGACTACAGTTGAAGAACTTAGAAAGTTGTTAGAAATCCAAAATTTTGTAGGCGAACCAGTAGAAACCGAAGATAAACTTTTAATTCCTGTTATGAAAATGGGGATGGGTTTTGGAGTTGGTACTGGTGAGGGAAATGGGCCTGGAAATGAAAGTGGAGGCAAAGGAACAGGTGCAGGGGCTGCAGCAGGTGTACAACCTGTAGCTATGGTCGTTGTAACTAAAGGAGTCACTGGTCCAGAAGGAATAAGAGTTCTCAATTTAACTGAAAATAATATAAGTAAAACTATTGCTGAATTGGGAACTGTAATTACAGATATCATGAAGGAAAGTCGCCCTTTCATGAATAAAAACTCTAAAGATAAACCTAAAACTAAGGTAAAAGTAGAAAAAGAACCTGCTGATCAATAAATTGGTTCTTTTTATATTTGTTATAGAATTGAAAATTGATTTGTATTTTTACTTTCACTAATCAAATTTTCATACAACAATTAATATTTAGCGCAGGTGGATTAATTTGAGTATTATCACCACCATTTTAATAATATTTGCAGCTGTTTTTGCGATCTTCCTTTTTATTCTACTGATTTCATTTAACATATCCTTAAAATTCAATAAAGAAGGTGGATTATTTAAGGGATCGTTAGAAATTAGATGGTTTAAAATAAGAATTATCCACAAAAAATTTCCTGAAAAAGAAAAAAAAACTATTGAAAAAGATGTGGATGATGAAAAGGAATCTAAAACTCCGAAAACAGATAAATTTGAATGGGAAAAGTTAAAATCTATATTTCCTCTTTTGAAAGATGCGGGGCCACATATCTTCAAATTAATATTAACAATTTTAAATTCCATAAGTCTGGAAAAAATTTATGCACACTTTATTTTAGGATTTAATAGTCCAGCGGACACCGCCCAGAACATTGGCTATTTTTGGGCAGTATCTTCAGTAATAAATGTATGTCCAATTGTAAATATTTATGCAGAACCTACTTTTAATCAAGAAAAAATTGACTTCAAGAGCCATATACTATTCAAAATTCGTCTGTTCAAGCCTTTTATAAAATTATTACAATTATTTACAAAAAAATCAGTTATTAAACTTATCTGGGAAATCCGGAGGTTTAAATAATGTTTGAAAATATTTTAAAAGAATTTACAGACAACTGGGAACATTTTGAAGAAAAAATTTTTGTGAAAAAAATAATTTTAGATAATCGTAAAATTTACCCAGTGCATAATGTTTCGTATTTATTCAAAAAAACAGGCCAAATATCCACCATTGCAATTTCTCCATTAGCATGGGTTATAACAGAAAATAATTCACAAATTGATGACGAAAATAGATATTATATGATTTTATTTGATAAAAATGATATGAAACATGTTAAGGAGATAATAGAAAAATTTATATTGGAATTTTCTGAAGATACGGGCCACAAATCATGATGCTGAAAAAATTCAATATATATTATTATCAGCAAAATTGGTCTGTGTTGATTTATTTTTTTCTAATTTAATCAGTTTTTCACGGTCTGATTCCAATAATATTGGTTCTTTTTTAATTATATATGATGCTGGGCCGATATCAATATCATAATTGATATTATAATTTTCTATAAAATCTAATCCATTTTTAGATCTAAGTAAATGATGGTCAATAACTACTTCTGCTATATTCTGACATATTATATCTAAATTCGAACTTGATATTTTTAAATCCTCTGAAGAAATAGCATAATTCAGTAAATATAAAGGAGGTCCACTTAAAATTAGTTTATCTGGATTTTCATTTAGAATATAATCTAATGCAATATTTGAAATGGGGCCTTGGACATCGGATGCATGTAAAAGTTTTTTATCATTGTAAGTGATTGATAAGCCTATAATATATCCTAAAGGACTATTTTCAGCACCATGAGGTAATGGTGGTGAGAACTTAAAATGTGTTTTTCCAATATGAAATTCAGTATCATCGGAATAATTGATTTCACATTCTTTAATATTTTTCAGATTTTTCAAAAGCTTTTTGGCTCTAAAGCTTTGATTTTTGTTTATATCTACATTTGGATTTTTTAAAAAAATTCTTTTCCCACTATAAACCTTTCTTGCAATTTTAGAAGATGATTGTAGGAATTTATTTGTTTCAAAAGGCGTAAAATGATCGTGATGATAATGACTTATAGTGATTATCGAAGATTTTAGAGCATATTCTAAAATTTTTCCCCTACTATCTTTTAAGGCAGCCCATTCCTTTTTTGAAGGAGGCAACTGAAATCGTTTAGGAGCTATTGAAGTTCCAGGGTCAATAAGTATGTTCTGATCTGTCTGCACGAAGGTACACATAGATCGAACCCCTAAACTTTCGAATGCCAGAGGAATCACTTTTATAATTAAAACCGCCTTTGATTTGATTTTATTAAATCTAAAAATGATAAAAAAATAAGCTGTAAATATTTTTT
>JAUXXK010000447.1 GCA_030681145.1 Methanobacteriaceae archaeon
ATAAAACCCCAAGTGAACGGTATGGCTTTTAAAAATTAATTATATTTTATAGTTTGTAAATGATGGAATATATGTATTACCATGGTGCAATTATTGCATATGGTTGCAAATTGAAACAAAATATTTGATTAATTTATTTTAGATAAGAATATCAATTATTTGATTAAATAATAACTCCCATTAAAATCATTAATCCATATATAATTATTTTTTTATAGTTTTGTTAGGTTTACCTACCCAAGTCACCGCTACAGCCACCAAACACAACAGGCTAAACAATATCAAAGATATACGAGTACACATAACGAATAGATCAATATTCTCCGGACCGATAAATGTACCTCCTATGAATATATTCAATAGGAAAAGGGATATGGCCATACCCATTAACTGACCAGTCACCCGCATGGTTCCCAAGGATGCTCCGGCAACTCCAAAATTTTTCTTCTTAACCGATGAGAATACAATGTTTGTATTAGGCGTTCCAAAAATGGCAAACCCGAACCCTAGAATGGATAATAATAATGCAATTTCCCATATTGATGATTTGAAAAATGCCAATGCCATTGTGGCTATCGCAATAATACCCATACCTGCTGCGGCCATTAAATGAGGATCTTTTTCATCAGATAATTTACCCGCCCACGATGAAAATAGGGTCACTGTTAAAGGCTGCACTGCCAGAACCAAACCGGCCATAGCTGGACCTAATTTTAGAGCATACTGTAAATATAAACTCAGGAGAAATATCAGAGGGTAGCTGGCGGTGTAACTTATCAGGGTGGCCAAAGAGTTAAAACCAAAGGCTCTGTTTTTAAATAAACTCAAGTCAAATACAGGAGATTCTATACGATTCTGGTAATAATAATAGATGGTTCCGGTTATAACTCCTCCCACAAAAAGTATGACTCCATTTATATCTGGAAGCTGGGATAGGCCCAGTATAATTAGTATAATAGATAGGGCAAATATTAAGGTCCCTTTAATATCAAAACTTTCACCTCGAGCTGGTTTCCATTCTTCTTTGATTTTA
>JAUXXK010000448.1 GCA_030681145.1 Methanobacteriaceae archaeon
AAAACCGGAGGGTGTGGTGGTGCAGTTTGGAGGCCAAACTTCCATTAATCTTGCAGTACCTCTGGCCGAAGAAGGTGTTAAAATAATGGGAACACCTCACGAAAGCATTGATCGAGTTGAAGATAGGGAACAATTCACTAAAGTGCTGGAAAAACTGGACATACCTCAAGCACCTTATGGAATCGCCAAGTCCTTTGAAGATTCCCGAAAAGTGGCTGATAAAATTGGATTTCCAGTACTGGTACGCCCATCATATGTACTTGGTGGTCGGGCCATGCAAATTGTCTACGACGATAACGAACTTAGAACATACATGAAAGAAGCGGTCAAAATCTCCCCCAAACACCCCATACTCGTGGATAAATTTCTTGAAGATGCTATTGAAGTGGATGTGGATGCTTTATGTGACGGAGAAGAGGTATTCATTGGAGGAATCATGGAACACATAGAAGAAGCAGGTGTTCACTCTGGAGATTCAGCGTGTGTTATTCCTCCTCAAAGTATTCCTGATGATGTTTTAAACACAATTAAAGAATATACTACTGATTTAGCGCTAGAATTAGGTGTCGTGGGGCTAATTAACATACAATACGCAGTTAAAATGGATGAAATGGACAAACCTAAAGTTTACATTCTGGAAGCCAACCCCCGTGCCAGTCGTACAGTTCCATTTGTCAGTAAGGCTGTTGGTGTGCCAATAGCCAAAATTGCAGCAATGTTAATGTTTGGCAAAAAACTTTCTGAGTTTGGCCTTAATGACCAGATACAAATTAAACATGTGGCTGTTAAGGAATCCGTTTTCCCATTTATTAAATTACCAGAATCTGATTCAATCTTAGGTCCTGAAATGAAATCCACTGGTGAAAGTATGGGAATTGACAAAAATTTTGGTCTTGCCTATTATAAATCACAACTTTCTGCTAGTATGGACTTGTTAAATGAAGGAAAAATATTCATAAGTGTCAGAGATGCAGATAAGGACAAAATTAATGATATTGTTCAAAAAGCTGATGAACTTGGATTTGATTTGGTTGCCACTAAGGGAACTGCGCTTGCTGTGAAAGATGTGGTAGATATTGAAATAATAAGAAAAGTAAGTCAAGGATCTCCA
>JAUXXK010000450.1 GCA_030681145.1 Methanobacteriaceae archaeon
TGAATAATGTTAATTAGATCTATAAATCCTTATTTTTAATTTTATTTAATATTTCTTAATAGAATGAAGGGTAAGTTTATAATTAATAATTAAGAAATTAATTTCATTAAGAGAAATATAAAATAATATTTTAAATTAAAAAAATTTTAAATATATCTAATCTTTTGAATTCGGTTAATTTTTTTGAATAATTAATACAAAATAATATTGGTGATAGTATGCCTTATGACGTAAAAGATATTTCATTAGCCCCTCAAGGTAAAAAAAAGATAGAATGGGTGCAAAAACACATGCCTGTTCTAGAACACATTAAAAAAGAATTTGAAAAAACCAAACCATTTGAAGGAATTACAATTGCTTCATGTTTGCATTTAGAGCCAAAAACAATTAATTTAGGACTTACATTGCAAGCAGGAGGGGCCGAAGTAGCTATGACTGGATGTAACCCTCTTTCAACACATGATGATGCCACCGCCGCAGGTGCAGCTCTGGGACTTAACATGTACGGATGGAGGGGTGAAAACAATGAAGAATACTATCAAAATATCCATAAGGTGCTTGATCACAACCCAGATATCCTTATTGATGATGGCGCAGATATGATTTTTTTAGTGCATAGGGAGCGAAAAGAGTTATTGACTAAAATTAAAGGAGCTTGTGAGGAAACAACTACTGGGATTCATCGTTTAAAGTCAATGGCTGCTGATAATGCATTAAAGTTTCCGGTCATGGCTGTTAATGACGCTTACACCAAATATATGTTTGATAATCGATACGGGACTGGGCAATCCACCTTTGATTCAATAATGGGTGCAACCAATATGTTAATTGCCGGTAAAACCATAGTAGTATGTGGTTACGGCTGGTGTGGAAGAGGAATCTCAATGAGAGCACTGGGGCTTGGAGGTAATGTTATTGTTACTGAAATAGATCCTATAAGGGCTCTTGAAGCCAAAATGGATGGTTTTAGAGTAATGACTATCCGTGAAGCAGTTAAACATGCAGATATTCTCCTAACAGTCACCGGAAATATTGATGTAGTTTCCGGAGATGATTTTAAATACATGAAAGACGGCTGTGTTATGGCTAATTCTGGACATTTCAACGTTGAAATAAACCAAACAGACCTTAGAAATTTATAGATATCTGAGAAAAAAGTGAAAGAAGATATAGATGAATTTAAAATGGAAGATGGGCGTTCATTATTCTTATTAGCTGATGGTAGATTAGTTAACCTGGCTTCAGAAAGAGGACAAGGCCATCCTGCAGAAATTATGGATCTTAGTTTCGCCATGCAAGCCCTTTCAGCCCAGCATATATTAAATGAAAATTTAAAACCAGGTGTGCATCGAGCTCCAGACGATCTAGATTTAAACGTAGCCAGACTCAAGCTTTCTGCCATGAAAATAGAAATAGATGAACTGAGTCCTCGTCAGATTGAATATTTAGATAACTGGGAAGAAGGAACTTAAACCTTCTTTTTAAATTCATTTTTATTAATTTTTCATTATATTATTACATGTCATAGCTTTAGAATATTAATTATAAAGGAAAATAAATGAGTTTTTTTAGACTTATAGACAAAGGAAACTATCCCAAACGACTTTTTGTTGGGGGAATGCATGGTAAAGAGAGTTTCAGTACTATAAATGCATTAAAAAAAATACAAAGCTTTAATGTGAAAAACGGAAAACTTATTATTTATAACTGTGACCAGAGCAAGTACATCAGCACACTTGATAAACGTTATTATAATACTAAAACAGGAATAAAAATTTTGAGATTAATTAATTATTACCATCCAGATATGTACATAGAAACTCATTGTTATAATCCAAAAAACTATAAAAATTTGATTGATGGACATCGCAAAGAAAAAGTAGGAGTTCCACCACTTATTGAACTTGAAAAAGGAGTTTTGATTGGTTCTGTTTCGCCCCATATTAGAACCAATGAGTTTAAAAGGGAAAATGTTTGTTTAACACTGGAAATGCCTTGTTTTCATCAAAAATCTGATGAAAAAAGAAATAATTTTCAAAAGCAAAAAGAATCTTTTGAAATTTATCTGAAAATTCTAAAAATAATTGCTGGTTCTGACAGCAGATCTGATCTAGAAAAAAAAATTTCAGAAGATTATCCTAAACAGTTCGAAACTGCAAGAAATTATGCAAAAGAATTTTTTGGAAAATATCCACCATTTTAATATTTTGAACCTTTTTAAAGATATAATATCTAAAAAATCATTTTTAAGATATTTATCGAACTAATTAATATTTAATCGGGAGGAATTCAATAATATCTAAAAATATTTCTAATCTTCTTAAACTTGTAGAAATGGAAAGAAACGCAGAAATTAATTCCATGATTAATGAAATAAGAAAATTATCTCCTGAAAAAAGAGAAAATATTGGTAGGGCTATAAATAATCTCAGTGGGAAAATACTAGGAAAAGAATTAGGATTTAACCTAGTTAAATATGGTAGAAAAAATCCTTTTGAAAGTAAAATTAATATTGGAGATCTTATTCTCATCAGTAAATGCAATCCATTGAATAGCAATCTTACAGGAATTGTAACGGAAAAGGGGAAAAAATTTATAGTGATAGCACTAGAAACTGTTCCTCCTTGGGCTTTGAAAAATGTTAGAATTGATTTATATGCTAATGACATCACTTTTCGAAGAATGAAAGAAAATTTAGAAAACTTAACTCCTTATGGGCAAAATGCCCTAAAACTTTTAATCAAAAAAGATTATCCACATAATTTTGGTGATTTTAAACCAATTCATATTTTCAAAGATAAAAAACTAAATAACTCCCAAAAAGAAGCTATTTCTAGATCTGTGTCTGTAAAAGATTTTTTTTTAATTCATGGACCATTTGGAACTGGTAAAACCCGAACTTTAGTAGAATTAATTTATCAAGAAGCGAAGGATGGTTATAAAGTACTGGCCACAGCTGAAAGTAATACGGCAGTAGATAATCTTTTGGAAGGTTTATTTACAGATAATAACGGCCCTAATAGTCCAGATAACATAAATTCAATAAAGTGCGTTAGATTAGGTCATCCTCAAAGGGTTTCGCGTAAAAATATTCATCATACTTTGGCTTATAAAGTAGAAAATCATCATCTTAATACTAAAATAATTTCTTTAAAAGAATCTATTAAAAAAATCATTACAGAAAGAGATAAAAATACTAAACCGTCCCCAGGATTTCGTAGGGGCTTGAGTGACACACAAATCTTGATGAATGCAATTAAAAGAAAAGGTTCAAGAGGAATTTCACCCAATGTAATGTTGTCAATGGCCAGGTGGATAGAAAATAAGCAAAAAGTTGATCATGCTCATCAAATTATCCAAGATATTGAGAACGATATAATAAATGATATTCTCAAAAAAAGCCAGGTAATATTATGTACTAATTCTTCTGCAGCTTTAGAATATTTAAAGGGTATTAAATTTAATATTGTGGTGATAGATGAATCATCGCAAGCAACAATACCCAGTATTCTCATACCAATTTCTAAAGCCAAACGTTTTGTGTTAGCTGGGGATCATCGGCAGCTTCCACCCACCATAATCAGTCAAAAAGCTCGAAAATTAGAAAAAACATTATTTGAAGAGTTAATTAATTATTATCCTCAAAAATCCACCATTTTAAATGTTCAGTACAGAATGAACCATTTTTTAATGAGATTCCCCAATAAAGAATTTTATGGCGGGAAATTAAAAACAGGAGAAGCCGTCAAAAACATATCACTTCAAGATATCATTTTCAAAAAGCAGAATAATGATATAATACCTCAAAAAGACTTAAAAAAAGTTATTGGAGCATGCGAAAAGTTATATCCTCAATTTCAAAAAATTCAAAAAAATTTAGATAATCCCGACATTCCTTTTTTATTTTTAGATACCTCACAAATAGAAAAAAGATTTGAAAAGAGAATTAAAGATTCTAATTCAATTCAAAATCCATTAGAAGCAGATATTGTGAACATTATAATTCATATATTTTTGAAATCAGGATTTTCCCAAAAAGAGATGGGTATTATAAGCCCATACCATGATCAAGTCAATCTTATAAGTTCACGGACCAACATAGAAGTGAAAACAGTTGACGGTTATCAAGGGCGCGAAAAAGATATAATTATAATATCCACTGTTAGAAGTAATAAAAATAGACAAATAGGATTTTTAAAGGACTTAAGACGCCTCAATGTGTCCCTTACCAGAGCTAGGAGGAAATTAATAATAATTGGCGATATTAGTACGCTTAAAGTTGATCAAGCTTACCATAATCTGATAAAAAATGCAGAAGAAAATGGTTGTTTAATGAATATCCATTTTTAATATTATTGAGTTAAAACCAATCCTCCAAACTTTTCTGAGTAGAATCCATTTTTTTAATTTTTTTGATAGCACTAGCAACTCTTTCCTCTGAAAATCCATGCTCCCCACATAAAAATTCAATTATTCCTTTTTGATCTGGATTTTTCCATTTTATTTCATAATCTGTTGTTATTTCAGGATCCAAAAATATATTGCGCAGTATTTTAGGATCGGGTCCAAATTCCTCAAAAGAAGTTCCTGTTTTTTTAATTGCATTATATATTTCTTTTTCCTTTTTAATTAATTTAAGGCCTGTTTTTGACCCTATTCCTTTAATTCCTGAGTTAAAATCGGTGCCCACGAGTAATGCCACATCAACTAGCTGTTTTCTTGTGATTTTAAGAGTTTTAAGAACTGATTCTAGTTCCATGAGTTCCAGATCTGCCAAATTTCCACTTATAGTCAGATTACGTACAATTTTTGGAGCTCCGAAAAGTAAACAGTCATAATCTTGAGAAGCGACAGCCCAAGCCTCTCCTTGCTGAACTAGATAAGATGCTTGTGCTTCACCTTCGCCTAAAGCTTGGATATATGGAATTCCCATAAGATCCATCAATTTTTTAGAACCATTAACCACATCTAATGACATTCGGGAAGATCTAACAGCGTATTTTCTGGCTTCTTTAATTTCTCCTTTGCCAAGTGCATCTTTCCACTTTTTTTCAGATTCTTTACGGATTTGAATTCTTTTACTAACTGTTTCTCCCTTTAAATTATGAGATTTGCCATCAAAAACATAAATGGGTTTGATTCCTTTTTCCATTAGTGATGAAGTACGGTATAGTATGCCACTAAAATGAGATGTGACCCTTCCATGTTCATCCATAAGTGGAGTTCCATCCCTCTGCCGAATACTAGATAAAAATTGATAAATTGTGTTGGCTGCGTCAATTGCAATTACACGACCATTTAAATCCTTAAAATTGATTTTTTTAGGCGAAACAATGTCTTTAAATTTGACTCCCATGGAAAATGCTCCTAAATTTTCCCCTTAGTTATTAAAAGAAGTTATGGGAAATGTTTCTTTAATTCTTATTAAAATTTCCCCATTTCGTATTATATTATAAGTTCGTGTAAGCATCATTGAATCTGTATTAAAAATATCTTTAAGTTGAGGGCTGGGTTCTTCTATATCCACGGATTCTACTTCTCTTCGAGATTCGATACCATGTTTTTTAAGAATTCTCCCTATAGGAATATCTGCACGAATAAGATCTTCTTTGAATTTGTTATTTAGTTTATCAATAGGAATATAGGAAATTGCATGAATTAAAGGTTTTTCCGTCCCTATAATCACAGCACGATAATTGATAGTATCGCCAGGATTTATATCCAATTTTTTGGCAATGCCTATATCTGCCAATTGAAATTCTTGCACGAGAGTTTCAATATCAACACGACCTTTCAAAACATCTAAAATTCGGGTAACCGAACCATCCGTGGCTAGCAAGATTTTTTGAGTATTGGATAATTTGCCAATAATTTTTTCTAGCCGTTTAATTTCATCAATTACGTTTATATCCATTTATTTACCCCTTTCTATTATTCTAAATTAGTAATTAATTAGATATTTGTTAATGATTTGAAAATAGTGAGATATTAATGGCCCCTAATTTCCCCATTTATGGCAGAAAATGCAGCAACCGCAGCATTAGAAAGATATACTTCAGAATCAGGATCCCCCATGCGACCCTTGAAATTACGATTAGTGGTTGCAAGGCTAACTTCACCTTTACCAATAACCCCCATATGGCCGCCCAAACAAGGTCCAC
>JAUXXK010000457.1 GCA_030681145.1 Methanobacteriaceae archaeon
GGTTGATACAAGGTTGTTTGAGGTATCGACCGCGACGCATGTTTTATGATTAATTTAATTTAAAGACTTAATAATCTTGATTATTTTATATGAATAAGTTATTATTTAACAGATATAAATCATTATATTCTTTATTTTAAATTGTATCCACTTAAACTAACCCATAAATTCTTTATTTTAATGTATAATCCTTGAAATAATTTTATTGATAAAAATATTTTATTTCCTTTAAAATTTTAGATTTATGGAATTATCATTGATTTTATATTTCATATGATATACCTGATTTATACTTACATAGTATCAGGCCAAAAAATCTAAAACGGATTAAAATATCTTTAGGATTTTAATTTAATATTAATGGTTTTAATTGTATTTGACTACTTATCTTTAAATATTTAATTCAAATTCCGACATGATTTTAAAATTCTTAAAAAATAGAGCATTATTTGAATCTATAATGTATTGAAACATTATTTGGATCCATATAAAAATTATCTAAAATTCAAAAACAGTAAATAATTATTATCAATATAATATCTTAAATTCATCAATTAGATTGTTTAAGGTTGTTTATCACTAATTACAATTATTTGTGTGCATGACTTATATACTTTGTGTAGATTCTAGAAAAATCTGATAGAATAAATTAAGGGCTAAAAAATAATGGAATATGGAAATTTATTTAGTTATCATCAGGTTAATATACAAAACTTCAAATAATAAAGTAAGTAACTAACTATTTAATAATTAATTTAACTGCTTCTAGAATCATATAAGAATTATAATGTAATATACCAAATAATAAATATATTAAAGACCTATATTATTAAAACACCTAAAATTCGTTTAAAATAAAATATTAGATTAAAATAAAAAAATAGGGATAACTAATGAGTAATATATATTTAGAAATTTTAGCAATCACAATACTTATTTTATTAAATGGTTTACTTGCCATGTCTGAAATAGCATTAATATCTTCTCGTAAAATCAAACTGCAAAAAATGGCAAAAAATGGGCATAAAGGAGCAGTAGCAGCTTTAAAATTAGCAAAATCTCCCAATCAATTTCTTTCAGCAGTGCAAATTGGCATAACACTCATAGGAATATTAGCAGGTGCTTTTGGGGGCGCTACTATTTCAATTCACCTTACCAAATATTTAAGTAATTTTCCCCTAATAGCACCCTACAGCGAAAGTTTGAGTATAATAATAGTAGTTATAATTATAACCTTCTTTTCCTTGATAATTGGTGAATTAGTTCCAAAGCGAATCGGTTTAAACAACCCTGAAAAAATTTCAGTTAAGATAGCTCGGCCTATGCAAATATTATCTCGTATAACCAGCCCTATAATTTCTCTTTTAAGTTTTTCCACTGACTCCATACTACGTCTTATTGGCTCAAAAAAGAGCAATGATAGTATAGTTACAGAGGATGAAATAAAGCTTCTCATTGAAGAAGGTCTCGAAGCTGGAACCGTGGAAAAAGAAGAGGAAGACATTATTAAACGTGTTTTCAGGTTAGACCAGCAAAAAGTGGGTTCTTTAATGACCCCCAAAACTGAAATCATTTGGTTAGATTTAGATGATCCTTCAGATGAAGTTAAAAAACAAATAATTGATAGTGAACGGTCCATATTTCCAGTAGGTAAAGATGGTTTAAACAACTTTTTAGGTGTGGTTCAGACCAAAGATATTCTAGGATCAATTTTCAAAGGTAAAAAAGTAAACCTTGAATCCAATTTAAAAGAACCACTTATTATACCTGAAAGTCTACCAATACTGGATATCTTGAATCTTTTCAAGGCAAATAAAAACTACGTCCATATGGCCATGGTGGTAGATGAGTACGGAAGTATTGAAGGTTTAATAACTCTTAATGACATATTAGAATCTTTGGTGGGTGAAATTCCAGCCATAGATGAACCAGATGTTCCTCGGGCCTTGCAGCGTGATGATGGATCATGGTTAGTTGATGGTTATTTATCTGCTGAGGAATTTAAGGAAACTTTAAATATTATTACACTACCTGATGAAGAAAATGGAAATTATAATACCATTGGTGGTTTTATAATGAGTTACGCAGGCAAAGTACCAGTAGCTGGTGAAAAATTTGTCTGGGAAAATTTAGAATTTGAGATAATGGATATGGATGGACGCCATATTGACAAGATACTTGTTAAAATCAAATAATTCTAATTTTATTTTTTTTTAATAAATAATTGTTAATTAATCATAATATTACAATTTAATCAATGATTCCTCTTCTATATTATTTTTAATTCTCATTTAATCGCTTAAAATAAGTCAAATAGATTATCTTTTTTTAGAATGATGATTTATTTTATAATGATAATTTATCCTATAAGTGGCGATTTCTCCTATAATTATATCTGTTTTAATAAATAAATAATAATCATAGAATTATTTAAATTATTTATTGAATCGGGCGAAAATCATGACAAGTAGTGAAAAATTATCTAGTGGCATAGAAGGCTTTGATGAGATTTTAATTGGAGGATTCGTTCCCCGGAGATCATATTTAATTAGAGGTTTGCCAGGTACAGGTAAAACTGCTTTAGGAATGCATTTTCTCACTGAAGGTGTAAAAAATGGTGAAAATGTTCTTTTTATCAATATGGGTGAACCCACTAAACAAGTGCAAAAAAATGCCCATAGCATGGGATTTGATACTGAAAATATTCATTTTCTTGATTTAAGTCCTGATGAAGAATTTTTTGCCAATGCTGAAGCATACGACATATTTTCCCCCGCAGAAGTAGAACGTGAATCTACCACCAATAAAATTATTGAAAAAATAAAATCTTTAAAACCTACAAGAGTATTTTTGGATCCAATTACTCAGTTAAGATATCTTTCTACTGATAAATTCCAGTTTAGAAAACAATCACTATCTTTTCTTCACTTTTTAGTTGATAACGGGGCAACAGTACTATTCACCTCTGAATTTAGTGCACAGGAACCGGATGATGATCTACAGTTTATGTGTGATGGTATAATAAATCTCGATTTTTTCTCAGCGGGACGGAGTATAAGTGTTAATAAATTTAGAGGATCAGGATTTCGATTTGGGCACCATTCTATGCGAATAACTAAATCCGGTATCAAAATATATCCCCGATTACGACCCATTACTCAGCATGAGTCATTTGAACAAACCACCATTTCTTCAGGCATTCCTGAATTGGATGAGCTTCTCCACGGAGGTATAGAAAGAGGAACATCAAATATAATTAGTGGTCCCAGCGGTACCGGGAAAACTACTATCGGAATTCAGTTTATGAAAGAAGCAGCTGGACGTGGAGAACGTTCCGTGGTTTATACCTTTGAAGAAGGAATTGATAGTCTTACAAATCGGTGTGAATCTATTAATATACCAGTTAAAAGCATGATAAGTGCGGGTAAGCTTTTTGTGGTTCCCATTGAACCTTTACGTTATTCACCGGAGGAATTTGCCCAACTTGTAAGAAAAGAAGTGGAGAATAATGATTCCAAAATTGTGATGATAGACAGTACATCAGGTTATACTCTATCCTTGCGAGGAGAAGACCCGGTAAGTAATCTGCATGCCATGACCAAATATTTGGTTCGCAAAGGAGTAACAGTAATTTTGATTAATGAACTGGAAAACATAGCTGGTGATCTTAAAGTAACCGAGTTAGGGATTAGTTATCTGGCGGATAATATATTGTTTCTGCGTTACTTTGAAAAAAATGGAGAAATGCGAAAGCTAGTTGGAGTTCTTAAAAAACGTTTAAGTGACTTTGAAAAAACATTTAGAGAACTCAGTATTACTAAATACGGGATTAAAGTAGGGCAACCACTTACTAATATTAGGGGAATGATGAGTGGCTCAATTGAAAATGTGGAAAAGAAAAAAGAGGAATAATATGAGTTCTAAACCGATTATTCTAGCTTTAAATCATAACCCTAAAAATCTTGAAATTCTGGCAAAAATTTTAAAAGAAGAGGGATATGACGTAATGGGGGCTTTAAATCAACAAGAACTGGAAGAATTCACATCCAGTACAGAAAAAATAGATATGGGTATATTAGATATATCAGGATTTAATAAAACTATCTGGGATTCTTGTGAACATTTAAGGGTTAAAAAAATACCATTTC
>JAUXXK010000339.1 GCA_030681145.1 Methanobacteriaceae archaeon
ATTTTCACAATTCATTTTTTCACCTTTTCCGAGATAATATCACAATTTTTAAATATGAAAATCAATTGATTAAAAAAAAAGGTTAAATCAGGGCCAGGTAACCAATTTAGGTACCTTTGACTTCCCTATCTTTTTTCGGACTATTTCTGGCCATTTTTCTGCATCAAAACCTTTTTGGGCAAGGAATCCGAAAACCCATCGAGAAAGGCCAATACCCGTACAACCAGTCCATATTTTTTGATTACGTACTTCTTTAATTGAAAATCCCTCTACAAAGTGGGTTCCGTGCACATTGGCAGAAACCACTGCAACACCTTTATCTTGGCCAGGTAAAGATAACCTCATTTCATATTTAGGAATTTCTGGAAACTCTATTCCTCTTTCTTCTACACGGCGGCCTTCTAAATAGAATGGATCATCACCTACTTCAGTGTACCATTCAAGTTCTAGTGCATTGGCAATTTGGTGGGATAATTCTAGAGTCTTATCTCTTATCTCATTGGTTTGTTCGGGTGTTCCAAGCCATACTAACTCAGTCCTTTGGAATTCGTGTACTCGATCTAGGCCTTTTGCACCACCGGCTTCCCAACGATATGTCCACCCACTTTTATCATAGAATTTAATTGGTAGTTCATTCTCTTCCACCACTTCATGGCTTAAAAACTCATAGAATGGTTCACATTGTGCTGGTGCGATTACATAAGAAGGATCTTTAAGCCCTTTTTTTAATAAATCAATAGGAACTTCTCGGTTGATAATTAATTCGTTTTTAAATTTATCAAAAAGCTCCGGATCCCTTTTTGGAGCACTACAATAATACATTCCTTCGGGTAATCCTTCAAGATATCTCATTTTGTGCATCACAGGGATTGGAATTAATTTAGGGAAAAGACACTCCTCAAATCCTAAGGGAATAATCATATTTTCCAGCAAAATTTCTTCCAGAGCACGCTGCAAGGCCACCATGGGTGGAGCATAGAACCACTGCCCTCTTCCAGGGAATTTTTTTACCCAACCTTGTTTTACAGATTCTTCGGTAGGATCTCCTTCAAAAAGAGGATCGATTTTTTCGCTTCGCGCCACTATTTCCCCCGGATTGATTTTGGTAACTTTTCTGGTTAGGATATCCGTAGGCTTTTCTCCATCTTCATCATCACCTTTTTTTTCATCACCACTT
>JAUXXK010000466.1 GCA_030681145.1 Methanobacteriaceae archaeon
AAGAGGATTACTGGATATTATCTAGAATAAATTCAGTGGCCCAAGAGGATAGCGAAGCATTAGATAATCTTTTCTTCCACAAAGCAACACGAAGTATAAATCATTTCATCTTGGAAGACTTGAGTAGATGGTATGTTCGATTGATTAGGGGGCGGACTTGGGTAGAAAAAGACGATCCGGATAAATTGGGCGCATATAATACTCTTTACACAGTTTTAGAGCTTTTGATAACATTAATGGCACCTATTGCTCCTCATATAACCGAGGACATTTATCAAAATCTAGTAAGATCTGTGAGAATGAAATCTCCAGAGAGTATACATATGCTGGACTGGAACTACTCTTCGGATCTAATCAACCCGGAATTAGAATCTGAAATGGATGTGGCACGTGAAATTATTGAAGCATGTGCTCGTGCCAGAGATGTGGCTCGTTATAAGCTTAGATGGCCAGTAAGCGAAATAATAGTTGTTTCTGAGGAAGAAAAAATCCTTGATGCTGCGAAATCATTAGAAGCAGTTCTCAAAGAACAAGCCAATACTAAAACAGTAGTAACTGCATCAGAATTTCCTCAATTGAAATTAACGGCCACCCCTAACCGCAAAACTTTGGGCCCTCGTTTAAGACAAGATGTGTCAGTGGTTGGCAAAGAACTGGAAAAATCCAATGGGATGGAACTAAAACATAAACTTGATAGTGATGGTTCAATCACTATTGAAATAGCAGATAAAATCTTTGAATTATTTGTAGAAGATGTTTTATTTGAAATTGAACTACCAAAAGATGTAGTGAGTGCTGAATTTGAGGGTGGAAGTGTTTTCGTCAATACTCAACTCACTCCTGAAATTTTGGCAGAATCAATGGCCCGAGAACTGATTCGAAGGATTCAAGATATGCGAAAAGACATGGATCTGGATGTGGAAGCTCACATTCAAGTATCGGTTGATTGCAGTGAAAGGTTCCAGGAACTTGTAGAAAAACAGGAAAATTTCATTACTAATGAAGTTCGCGCAGAAAAAATATTATTTTTGAAGAAAGAGGGAAATTATACTAAAGAATGGCAAATAGAGGAACATAATCTCACTTTGTCGATTTTTAAGGTATAATAATCAATTTTTCATTTTTTTTATTATTTCATTTTCTCTCAGCTAATTTTCAAGATTTTTAATAAATTGAATTATAAGAAAAAAATATTAGTCTATTATATTAAAATTATAAAAATGACATTATAACAAATGAATTATTATATTAATTTAAGAATAATTGTATTCAAATGATAATTAATTAAATCTTAAATAGTGATTACTTCAATGCAGGGTGGTAAAATGGTATTAACTGATTCAGAAATGGATTTTATAAGAGAAAAAATTGGCAGAGAACCCAATTCTTTGGAATATGGGATGCTGGATATAATGTTCTCCGAGCACTGTTCCTATAAAAGCAGCCGTCCTGTTCTGGGATTATTCCCTACTGAAGGTGAAAAGATAATAATGGGGCCTGGAGACGACGCAGGAGTTGTTGAAATAACTGATGAACTGGCTCTTACTGTTGGAATAGAAAGTCATAATCACCCTTCAGCTATTGAACCATATGGTGGGGCAGGAACGGGAATAGGTGGTATTTTACGAGATATAATATCTATGGGTGCCATGCCTATAGCACTTCT
>JAUXXK010000469.1 GCA_030681145.1 Methanobacteriaceae archaeon
AAAATAAATAAAATTTAGTTGTTATTTTGATTTGGAAATCATTCCTGTTGAAATTTTTATTAATTATTTCATATTTTCTTCGGCCAACAAGCCACCTAAAGCCCCTAAAACTCCAGTTATAAGCACCAAAACAATGGTTAAGAGTCCACCCATCAGAGCACTAATAAACCCTGCTAAATTTCCTAAACTGGATGATAGAATGCCTATAAATGCGGATATTATTCCAAGTCCCAGTAATGAAAAAAACCCAATTATTAATCCCCCTATTATCCCTGCCAATGCTCCGTGAATAACACCTTCTGTGCTTCCTTCCGTAACAAGATAAATTGTGGCAAATCCTCCTATTAATGGTCCTAGGAAGAAAAGTGGGAATATACCTAGTCCCAGGGCTAAAGTCAATGCAGAAGTAATCAAAGATCCCAAAATAACAGCTTTCCAATCAGTCATTTAAACACCACCAAAGTTTAACTTTTGGAAATTGAAAACATTTTTAAAATGTTTCCTATGGTTCCACCAATTATTCCTAGACTTATATCTCCAATTAAAGCAAGTAAAAGTATCATCATAACATTGTTATTCCCAGCGAGTCCACCTGAAAAATAAAGTACCAGTATTATAGTTATTATTCCTTCAATAGCTCCCACTGCTCCTCCATGGATTGCTCCATTCATAACATGGCCTTTTGCCATGTATCCTACTACTGCACATGCAATAATTATTGAAATAATTCCACTTAAACTTGGAATTATAAATCTTAATCCTATACCTAATAATAATGTTAATACGATTCCAATAATTATCGCTTTCCAGTTAAACATGAACAATGCTTCTTTTTCTTCTGAATCCATCTTATTCACCATTTTTAAAATAAAAAATTAAGTATAATGTTTTATTGCTCAATAATTTATAGTTCTTTAAATTATTAGTTTTATAATTCTACACCCATTATTTCACTTTTACTGTGATAATATACGATTATTTTCTATAGTGTATTCCATATATTTTTTTCTTTTTTATAAAGAATTTTTACATATGGGGGATATATTTAATTACAATATATTTTTTGCAATATCCATGAAAAAATAATAACAATGAGATATAAAGAAAAGTTATTAATATAATAATTTAAGGAAGTAATCTCCATGAAATCATTATTAATCACCAATGGAACAATAATATCTGGAAATGGGAATGAAATACTTCAAAATGGATCTATTTTAATTGAAAATAATATTATCAAAGATATAGGTTCTAAAAATACTTTAAATATCCCCGAAAATTGTGAAATTATTGATGTGGAAGAATCATTTATACTACCGGGATTTATTGACACCCACATACATTTAATGTCTAATGGCTTTAAAATGGAAGACACTATGTATAATCCTCTTGCCTTGCATTTTTATCAGGCTCTGGAAAATATGAAATACACTCTTGAAGCAGGAGTAACCAGTGTTAGAGACGCAGGTTTGGCGGATATTGGGGTTAAAAAAGCCAGTCAGATGGGGTTGTTCCCTGCACCAAGAATGCAAATAAGTGTTATGCCTTTATCAATCAGTGGGGGACATTTTGATTTTTATTTAAATTCTGGATTTGACATGAATTTATCTTATCCCGGACTTCCTAAAAGTATTTGTGATGGTCCAGATGAAGTAAGAAAAAGATCAAGAGAGGTTTTAAGGGCGGGTGCTGAGGTTCTAAAGGTTATGGTTACTGGGGGAGTTATGAGTGCCAATGATCGGCCGGAATTTACTCAATTCACTATGGGGGAATTAAAAGCTGTAGTGGAGGAAGCACAATTTAGGGGAGGAATAAATGTAATGGCTCATGCACACGGTGCTGAAGGCATAAAAAATGCAGTTAAAGCAGGTATTTATTCTATTGAGCATGGAACTTATGTGGATAAGGAGGCTTGTCATATGATGAGCGAGGCTGGTACTTATCTAGTACCTACATTTGTGGTAACCAATTTAAATCGGAAAAAAGCTTTAGAAGGCAAACTACCAGAATACAGTCGCAAAGGGGCTATTGAAATAGCCAAAGTCCACAAGGAAAACATGGAAATGGCATATGATTTAGGAGTTAACATAGTGGCTGGAACAGATTGTGGAGTGGTTGAACACGGGGTAAATCTCTTGGAATTGTCTTATCTATGTGAAATAGGGATGGAACCTATGGAATCCATTCAAGCAGCTACTAAAAATGCGGCTAAATGTTTAGGATGGCAAGACATGGTAGGAACCATTGAAAAAGAAAAATTTGCAGACATTGTGGTTGTTAAAAAGGATCCACTGGATGATATTCGTTCATTATCATCTAAAAAAAATATTTTAATTGTTATAAAAGATGGAAAAATCTACAAAAATATTTTATAGTTCAATTTGATTTTCACAATATTAGAATGAAAATAAATTGAGGAAAAAACATAATTGGAATTATTTAATAATTAGAGATTCTATGTACTTGAATAAAAATAAAAAAATTAGAAATATTATTCTAATTTTATTTCTATTGCTCCAATTTTAGGTGCCAGGAAATTATAGAATACCGCAGTTAAGGCATAGGTGATGAATAGAAGTATAAATCCTCCTATGGTGTAGGTTATTAATATTATAATTCCCGCGGTTGCATATCCTATTATTGCAAGTATAATAAAAATCAATATTCCAATAATTAAACCAATAACTGTACCTATAATTCCAGTTATAAGTCCTAGAGATATAGAATTTACATTTTTTATTCCTAAAAATCCATGGGCGCTTTCAATAAATTCTAATTTTATTCCCCCAACTTTCGGTGCTAATAAATTGTAAAGGAATGCTATAATGACAGCTCCAATAAATACCATAATGAAAGTGATTATGGGAGTTAAAATAATGTTAATTATGGCTCCAAATATGCTAAATGCTCCTAAAGAAGACATAGGGATGGTTGAAGTGCTATTGGTCACTGAACTCATGGTGGAAGCTAAATTTCCTGCAAATTCAATAATTAAATATTGTAATGGCACCATAACTAACTGTGTTATAAATTGAAAAACAGCAGATACGCCACCAATTATCAAAGCAAAAGGAACAATATCTGCTCTGGTAATTTCTTTCATTTCTGCAAGCTCTATTTTGATTCCACCAAGCTTAGGAACTAATAAATTATAAATTAAAGCATAAAGAAATGACTGTGTTATACTTAATAGAAATGAACCAACTGGAAAAACAACCAGCCCTGCGACACCTAATGCAACTAAGAACCCGGCAAATGCAGAAAAATCTGATGGTAACATAACTGAAAATGTTCCAGCGACTATCAACAATATTATTGCCAATACAAGGCCCCATACTGCACTTAAAGAAGAATTCATAAGTGTATATGGAACAATTTTAATGGATTTTAATTCTTTTTTCTCATTCATTTTAAAAGCTCCTTTAATACTATTATTATTTTGTGAAAGGATGCTTATTAATTTTTATATAATTTAAGAAATTAATTAAAAAGAATAAGGAAATTATTTAAAAATTTTATTAAAATAATAAAAAAATAGGTTGGAAATTAATTCAAGTTCTATCTACCGATTTTGGGAGCTATAATATTCTAGATTAGAGTCACATGGTCATTATGAATCTAATACTATGTTATAACCTAAAACCAATCTTCAGACATTTTAATTATTTTTTCCACACTTAAAACAGCCGAACCAATATAAGTTCGCGGATTCATAATTTTTTGAACATCTTCTTGGGTTAAATAACCTTCCAACTCACTTTGAGACAAAATGATTTCAGATAAAAGTTTTTGTTCCTTATTGGCCTTGATTGCACATTTCCTTACCAAAGCATAAGCGGTTTGACGGCCCATACCTTTACGTGTTAGTTCTGCCATTAATCTTTCGGCCATTATCAAGCCATTGGTTAAATTAAGGTTTCTTTCAATGTTATCTGGATAAAATACTAAATTACTCATGAGCTTTATAGATAGGCTAAGTATGTAATCTGTTAATATGCAAGCTTCAGGGAATATTATACGCTCACAAGAGGAGTTGGTTAAATCTCTTTCGTGCCATAATGGATTATTTTCCAGGGCAGCAACCACATAAGATCTCACTACGCGAGAAACACCACAGATTCTCTCTGCAGTAATAGGATTCATTTTGTGAGGCATAGTACTGCTTCCAACCTGTTTTTCAGGATCAAAATTTTCTCCCAATTCCATTATCTCAGTTCTCTGCAGATTTCGGACTTCTAAAGCTATTTTGTCAAGTGTAGTGGCCACATTGGCCATTACCATCATGAATTCGGCATGATTATCTCTTTGCACAACTTGATTAGATATGGAAATTGCTTCCAGACCTAAAATTTCTGATACTTTTTCATGCACCTGCAATCCTTCTTCACCCAGAGCTGCGGTGGTTCCAACCGCACCGGTCATCATACCTACACAAAGTCTTTTTTGACAAGAGTTAAGTCTTTCAATTTGCCTATGCATTTCATCAGCCCATAGAGCAAATTTCATCCCATAAGTGGTGGGTAGGGCATGTTGGCCATGTGTTCGACCTATACAAACGTTTTCTTTATTTTCATCAGCCAACTTCAAAAGAAGTTTGGTGAAATTTACCATTTTTTCCCGAAGTATCTCAATTGATTCATTGAATAAGAGGGAATTGGAACTGTCCACAATGTCATTAGATGTGGCCCCAAAATGGACATATTCTCCAGCATCACCATCGCACTGTTCAGCCAAAGCCTTAACAATAGATGCTATGTCATGATTAGTAGCTCTTTCGATTTCATTTACTCTTTCCAGAGTTACAAACTGAGTATTAGCCTTTTTTTTAATTTCAGCAGCATCTTCTGCACGTATAATTCCCAGCTCGGCTTCGGCTTGAGCCAAGGCAGATTCAATATCCAGCATTTTTTGTAGTTTATTTTCAGATTCCCAAACATTTTTCATTTCAGGAGTTCCGTAACGAAATTCAATAGGGTGGATGGCCATAAAAAACACTCCTTATATTAATTAACAATAGAAAAATAGTTAGTAAAAAATATTTAATTCAATTAACTTGTAGAAAAACGAAGAGCCAAACAGAAAATGGCTAAAATAATAGTCATAACAACTACTTGCTCTGGAGAAAGTTTCGGGCCTTTGGTTTCGTCTTCAAAGTATCTTACCAGCCCTGCACCACTTGCGGGTAGGCTTTTTTTATCTTTTTTTGCCATATATATCACCAATGATAATTTATAAATGTAATATTATATTTAATCTATATGTATAATATATCTATATAATATAATTTGGCCGTGTTATAAATTTAATCATATTTTTATCAATGTTAATTTTCAATTTTAATTAAGGTCGTTCACTTTAGAAATATAATTTTTTAAAAATAAAAAATTTCATTTAGGATAATGAAATTGTTCAAATGAACTAAATCTTTAATAGTCCTAAATACTGGGAAGAATACTTAATCATTCGTAGTTCGGTGTAAATGGCCTTATTAGAACTATATTTCCTGTTCACTTCTATAGTGATCGTATTTATTTTTTTAGAAGATGCGGCCATTCTTAAACTTCCTGGTGTGCGTTGAAATCGAATATTACATTTGGCACGTTTTTTTACATATGATGCCCATGATTTTTCAAATTGGTTTCGATAAAATATTAATCCAGAGCTTTCCACACCGTTAGCGGCATGAATGTCCATTATATAATCAATATCATTAGCTAAAGCAAATTTAAGAATTTTATTGGCTGGAGATCCTTTAACTGATACTTTGCGGTTGGGATCATAACCCCGATAATTCCGAGTATTTAATCCAGTTGTACGAGGAATAGCAAAGGGTATGATATAAATTGTGCCATTTATATGTTTTCCTTTAAGGAAACTCATAAATTTAAGCACGGCTAGAGGACCCTGTGGTTCATTACCATGCATCCCTGCACATATAAGTACTTTTTTACCAGAACCATTTCCAAAACGATAAACTACGGATCCCTTTTTCAATTTATTCATTAAATTCCGGTTAAAATTAGTTTTGGGCATATATTTATTAATATACGTATTTTTGATTACATTACCATGGACATTTCTATCTAGAATTATAACACTGGGACTATTATTGGAATCAACATTATAATCAGTAGAATAACAGGAACTTACACTTAATAAAATTCCGAATAGGAATATAGATACTAAAAGTTTTTTCTTCAAAAAAACCACCATTTAAATATAAAATATATCCATTGTAATTAATACTTTAAAATAATTATATTTTTCTATAAATGTACAATATAAATCGTATTATACTATTTAACATTCTTTAGCAAATTTATATACTTAATCATTTTTATTAAATTTTATTTGGTGAAAATTTAAACAATTAAATTAAATATATCTTTTATAATAACTATTCTAGAAGACTTCGAGGTGAAGACTTCAAGCTACTGAAATCATATTTTCAGTTTTCAGATTTTTTAAATGTTATTATTGCTTCAATCAAACTCAAAGGGATATTAAATGGACTATTTCGAAGAACTGGAATCAGAAACCAAGAAACTCTATAAAATAGCTGAAGAAGCACGTTCCAAGGGACTAGATGTGTCAACAGAACCTGAAATACCGTTGGCAAAAGATTTGGCCGAGCGAGTGGAGGGGTTGGTTGGTCCTGAAGGTATTGCTGAGCGAATAAAATTTCTGGAAGAGCAATCAGATAGGGAACAAGCTGCATTCAAAATTGCTGCCGAAATTGCTTCAGCACCTTTAGATGAAAATAGTAAAGAAGATGAAATGGCCCAGAGGGAACTCATGGCTGACCAAGCTCTTCGTACAGCTCTAGCCATACTTACGGAGGGTGTGGTGGCAGCTCCTTTAGAAGGAATAGCCAAGGTGAAGATTAAACAGAATTTTAATAGGACCAATTATTTCGCAATTTATTTTGCTGGGCCAATTAGGAGTGCGGGTGGCACTGCTGCAGCTTTAGCAGTTTTAGTAGGGGATTATATCCGTTGGGCTATTGATCTTGCCCCTTATGAACCTACAGATGGAGAAATCGAAAGATATGTGGAAGAGGTGGAACTCTATGAATCAGAAGTGACCAACCTACAATATTCTCCCAAACCAGATGAAGTTCGCTTAGCAGCAAGTAAAATTCCGGTAGAAGTTACTGGAGAACCTACTGATCAAATTGAAGTATCTCACAGGGATTTGGAGAGAGTAGAAACTAATAACATCCGGGGGGGTGCTTTATTAGCTATGGTGGAAGGTGTTATTCAGAAAGCACCTAAAGTATTGAAATATGCTAAAAAATTGAATTTAGAAGGATGGGATTGGTTAGATCAATTTTCAAAAGCACCTAAAACTAAAAAAGATGATGAAGAAGAATTTAAGGTCAAACCAGATGATAAGTATATTCAAGATATTATTGGGGGCAGGCCCGTGCTTGCAAACCCTTCAGAAAAAGGGTCATTTCGATTAAGATACGGCCGATCCAGAAACACAGGCCTGGCGGCCATGGGGGTTAGTCCGATCACCATGGAGTTACTGGAATTTTTGGCAGTGGGCACTCAGATGAAGATCGAAAGGCCGGGTAAAGGTAATTGCGTAGTCCCGGTGGATACAATTGAAGGGCCTATTGTTAAATTAAAAAATGGTGATGTGATTAAAATATCCACAATTTCTGAGGCTCGTAAATTAAGGCCACAGGTGGATGAAATTTTATTTTTAGGAGACATGCTGGTGGCATTTGGGGAATTTTTAAGAAACAACCATGTTTTATTGCCATCGGCATGGTGTCAAGAATGGTGGGTTAAAACCATTGAATCATCACAAAAATATGATATGGAAAAAGACCCTTTGGATTTAAAAACACTTGAAATGAAAAATTTGAGTGCGTCAGAGGCCTTTAAAATTTCTGAAGAATATGATGTACCTTTGCATCCCGATTACACTTATTTTTATCATGATGTATCTATACAAGATTTAAATCAACTTAGAAAGTGGATATGGACAAAAATTGAAAAATACGTTGAGGGCGATGAATTAAAATTAGAATTAACTCCTGAAAAACGTATATTAGAAGTTTTAGGTGTTCCACATACTATTATAAACTCTCAAGTGATTATTGGCGCGGATGAAGCATTGACTTTGATTAAAACAATGGAAAAATCACTGGAAAAAGACGCTGAAAATACCTTGAACGCGTTAAATGAAATTTCTTCCGTTAAAATCATGCCCAAATCTCCTACTTATATAGGAACTCGTGTGGGCAGGCCAGAAAAGAGTAAAGAACGGAAAATGAAACCAGCCCCTCATGCTCTTTTCCCTATAGGTAATTACGGAGGCAGTAGGAGAAATATTGTGGAAGCAGCTAAGAAAGGCCAAATAATGGTTGAATTGGCCAGATCAAAATGTACTGAATGCCAAATAAGTTCATTTCAATCTATATGTCCACACTGTGGGTCTCCCACCGTTCTAGCACAACCTGGAAAGAAAAAAATTAATTTATCTGGACTCTTAAAAAAGGCATCTGACAATGTAGGAGTTCGGAAAATTGACGAAATAAAAGGGGTCATAGGGATGATATCTGAAGATAAATTCCCCGAACCCCTTGAAAAAGGAATTTTAAGAGCAAAAAATGAAGTTTTTACTTTTAAAGACGCCACTATTAGACATGATTCTACAGATCTTCCATTAACTCATTTTACTCCCAAAGAAGTGGGGGTTGATGTGGCGAAACTTCTGGAAATGGGTTATAAAAATGACTGTTATGACAATCCACTGGAAAATGAAGACCAGATAATAGAAATTAAAGTACAAGATGTTGTCATATCTGAAAACTGCGCACAATATCTTTTGGGTGTCGCGGGTTTTATTGATGATCTTTTAGAAAATTTTTATGGCATGGAAAGATTTTACAAAGTTAGACAAAAAAAAGATTTGATAGGCCACCTTTTAGTGGGTCTGGCTCCTCACACATCTGCAGGAGTTTTAGGGCGTTTAATAGGATTTACCAAGGCTTCAGCGTGTTATGCTCATCCTTATTTCCATTCTGCTAAAAGAAGAAATTGTGATAGTGATGAAGATTCTATAATGCTTTTAATGGATGCATTATTAAATTTTTCTAAATCTTACTTGCCTAGCACTAGAGGTGGAAGAATGGATGCACCATTGGTTTTATCTTCTCGAATTGATCCAGAAGAAATTGATGATGAATCTCATAACATAGATGCTATGGAATCTTTTCCGCTTGAATTCTTTGAAAAAACAAGAGTTCATGCAAGACCATCAGATGTTCTTAATCTTGTGAATAATGTGAAAAATAGGTTAGGTACTCCGGGCCAGTATGAAGGTATAATGTTTTCCCATAATACTTCTAGTATCCACGCAGGACCAAAAGTATGTTTGTATAAAACCCTTCCGTCTATGAAAGAAAAAGTAGAATCTCAAATTCAAATTGCTGAGAAAATTAGGGCCGTTGATCAAAGAGGGGTGGTGGAGGGTGTACTAACATCTCATTTCCTGCCAGACATGATGGGAAATATAAGGGCTTTTTCAAAACAAAAAGTTCGTTGTACTAAGTGTAATTCAAAATACAGGCGTATACCACTAACTGGTGAATGTAAATGTGGTTCTAATCTCATTTTAAGTGTTTCTAAGGGATCTGTGGTTAAATATCTAGAAATTTCTCGAGAACTAGCTAATCGTTATCCTGTGGATCCTTATCTTGCTCAAAGGCTTGAAATCTTAGAATTTGGCATAAATTCACTATTTGAAAGTGATAAATCTAAACAAAGCTCTCTTGATGTATTTTTATGATTTTAAATTATTATATACATATTTTGTGGAAATATCCTTTAATTCAATGATTAAATTATGTGCTTTAATTATTGTTCGGCTGAGATGAACAAAAAACGAACTATAAAATTACTTATATAGTTCTTTAAACAAATTGTAGTCTAGATTTTGATTGTTGATTACTTAAATCTGGGATTAATATTGCTTTTTATGAACAACCATTCCCAAGTAGTAATCATATTATGATAGTAATCAATAATGTTAATAAAATAGTGTATGCCAAGGGTGATAATATTGATGAAAGATTCGCGAATAATCGCTGCTCTGCCAACTAAGGCCGAGACTTGCGTACTGAAAAATAATGGGATTAATGAAAAATTCAGCCATGACAAACTGGTAAAATCTCTTTTGATGGTAGGTGCTCCTTTATGGGCGTCAGAAAAGATAGCGTCTCATGTTGCTACGACGGCCTATGATGGAATAACCACTGCAGAAATCAAAATGCTTGTCTATGATTATCTCAAAGAAATTAAAGAATCAGCGGCGGACAAGTACTTGGCCAATAATACACTTCGAGTACGCACTACTAGGGACAAAATCGAGGGTTTTGATCAAAAAAAGATTGAAAATACTTTAATTGTAGAAACAGGAGCATCTGAAAAATTAGCTCATAAAATTGCATCTGATGTATGGAAAGAACTGAAAAAACTGGATGTGGATTATTTAACAGCCCCTATGATACGGGAAATTGTAAACACCAAGCTGGTGGAACACGGGCTGGAAGATTTACGTCGAAGATACACCCGTCTGGGGATTCCGGTTTACAACATTACTAATTTAATTGAAAACGGCTCCCGGGACAATGCTAATATGATCCACAACCCGGAAACCGTGCACAAATACGTGGCCGACGAGGCATTAAAACAATATGCTCTGGTGCACATTCTGCCTAACCGGTTGGCTGATGCCCACATGTCTGGGGATATTCACATTCATGATTTAGAATTCTTTGCTGGCAGACCATTGAATTGCCTACAACATGATTTAAGACTATTTATTCGGCATGGGCTTAAAGTGGATGGTACCGGTGACCATACTTCAGTTGCAGGGCCTCCTAAACACATTGAAACACTCATGAACCACGCGGGAGAAATAATGCTGGCCGCCCAGCAGAACATGAGTGGTGGACAGTCCATGAGTCTGTGGAACGTGTTTGTAGCACCATTTGCTCGGGGAATGCCCTATGAAAAGGTCAAACAAGCGGTTCAAATGCTTATATTTAATCTTAACATGGCCTACGCTGCCCGGGGATCACAAGTGCCTTTTACCAGCATGAATCTGGAATTCAATGTTCCTAAATTCCTTCAGGAAGAACCGGCCTACGGTCCTAAGGGCCAACTAATGGGAACCTACGGCGACTTTGAAGAAGAAACCCGAATGCTACAGCGGGCATTCACCGAAACCTTGTTGGAAGGAGACTCGGATGGAAAGCCTCACCTCTTCCCTAATACCATTTACAACATAAGAAAAGAGACCTTAAAGTCTGAAATGGAAGAAGACCTCTTGCGGGTGCACGAGCTTTCTGCCAAATACGGAACCGCTTACTTCGTTAATATGCTGGCCAGCTACCGGGGCGATATGGCCAACTACATGGGATGCCGGACTGCCCTGCAGGATAACTGGACCGGGGACTGGGATACGGATTGTCTTAGAACAGGAAACCTGGCCTATGTAACCTTAAACTTGCCACGTATTGCTTATCAGTCCCGAGATGATTCAGAAATATTTGACTACCTGGATTCCTACATGAACATGGCGGTGGAAGCCTTATTGCTCAGGAGAGAGCAGGCATTGAATTGTTTAAATGATTACAATCTCCTACCTTTCCTTCACCAGAAATTTGGCGAGGATATGTATTACCGGATTGAAAATTCCACCCTATCCTTTGGATTTGTGGGATTAAATGAAATGCTCCAGTCTTACATGGGACAGGGAATTGATGATGCTGAATCCAACAAATTTGGAGTAAAGGTTTTAGAGTACATCAATGAACGGGCAGATAAACTTAAAAAAGAATCAGGACTACGATGGTCGGTATTACAGACACCGGCGGAATCCACTGCTTATAGGTTTGCTTCTCTGGATAAAGAAAAATTCAAGGAAAAAGCAACACTACAGGGTGATAGAGGGGCTTATTACTACACAAACTCATCACATGTTCCAGTCAATTCTGATGTAATGCTTCCAGAGAAGATTAGGATAGAAGAAAAATACCACAAACTCACTGCAGGAGGCCACATATTCCATGCATTTATGGGAGAGTCTTATTCTAGTGCTGAATCACTTATGAGTTTGACTGACAAGATTTCTAAAAAATCTGATATAGGATTCTGGGCATATTCCTCTGCTTTAAGTTTTTGTATACGATGCAAAACCCTTATGAAGGGCCTTAATGAACAGTGCCCTACTTGTGGAGAACGGGACGATGTTGAATGGTATGATAGGATCACTGGTTATGTACAGCAAGTGGGCAGATCTAAATCAGCTTCTGGTGGTTGGAATAAGGGCAAAAGGCAAGAACTCACGGATCGGAAACGATTCGAGAGATAATTTAATTTTTATTTTAAGGTAATAGTATGAATGACTATAAATTCATACAAGAAGCTCTAAAAGAAGCTAAAAAATCACTAAAAGAAGGAGGCGTCCCTATTGGAGCCATTCTGGTGGAAAATAAAAAAATAATTGGCAGGGGCCATAATCGTCTTTTGCAGAATGATTCAGTTATTTTGCATGGTGAAATGGATTGCATGGAAAGTGCCGGCCGGTTAAAGGGAGTTGATTATAGAAAATGCACTCTTTACACCACATTATCTCCCTGTCCTATGTGTTCTGGAGCGTTGCTTCTATATAAAATTCCAAGAGTGGTTATTGGGGAAAATACAACACTCATGGGGGCTGAAGATCTTCTAGAGGCCAATGGTGTGGAAGTTATTAATCTGGGCTTGGATGAGTGTCGAGAAGTTCTGGAGGATTATATTCTAGAGAATCCTGATGTTTGGGATGTAGAATTGGAGAGAGTGGGCGGTTCTACGGATTTAGATGATTAATTATATTATTTTGATTTTAATTTTTTACTAAAAATAATAGAATAATATTTTTTATTTTTTAAGATAATCCTTAACTGAACCAGCAAAACTCCCATCCTTCAAAACCAAACCCTTAGTAACAGATTCACATGAAGTCCCAAAGCCATGGGCCACTGTTGTATGCCTTCCTGGCCCCCCAGCCACTACCAATATAACATCATCTGGTGATCTGGTAAGAGAAACCATATTATTTTTAACCCATTTTTTATCTAATCGGCGACCACCACGATCTCCTAACTCCACAGGAACTATGGCATTTTCATGAATGTAATTTTTAACGTCTTTTTTGGCCCAGCCCCCACCATCTACAGTTTCAGCATGCTCAGGACTCATAATAACCAGTAATTCTCCTGGCACATGGCTGTTATTGCACCCGGCAGTGGATATGGTGTGCACAATAGTATCTAGCACATCTTCAGCTGTGTTACTGCGATGGTCATTCACATTATGTGGGGTCTCCATTCCCATCACAGTAACTGCACTACTTTCTTTAGGAAAACCTCGTTCCACATGCAGCGGCTCCCATGGACTTTCTTCTTCATTTTCACCAAAAAAATAACTGTACTTGGCGGGAGAACCCATGGTGGCATGATCTCCAATCCCCGGAAAAGCCCCCGCAATATTAAATAAACAAAGCCTAATGGCCCGACCTATAGTGGCATTGGCCAGGTTTCCAGGACCCAAACAACCGGCACCAGTATTCATTTCCAGTTCATGAGTTATGGGCCCATTTACCAGGGCGCAGATGGCCACTGGATGGGTGGTGGCATTGACCCCATCCAGATTGAACTTAGGATCACTTAAACCTAATATGGCCTTTTCTAAAACAGGCATAAATAATGGCAGACAACCGGCCATGACTCCATTTATAGCTATTTTTTCAATAGTAGCCTTTCCCTGTCGGGGAGGAAGTAAATTTAGCACATCTTGAGCTTCATAGGCAGAGTATTTATAGAATTTATGCAATCTTTCCCGTGTCGGCGGTATTATAGGTAGGCCATCCGTATATTTTTTCTGATAAAAATCAAGGCTGATCTTTTCCACGTCGGGATCTACAAATATTTCAATATCTTGCCTTGAAGTAGGGCATAATCTGTCAGACTTCTGCTCGGATTCGACACTCGTTTTGTCTTTAGATTTTTCTGGACTCTCAACTAGAATGTCTTCAATTTGACAGCCACAAGATTTGTCAATTTTTTGCTTCATGAAATCCTCATAAATAATAATAGAACATTTTGAAAATTAGAAAATATAATAGAATTAATTTGTATCATTTATTTTTATTGAAAATATCATTATTAAATATAGTTATAAAATGTTGATAATTTAAATTAGTGATTTAAAAGTGTGTTTAAATGGATTATTGTAATATTTTATTAAAAAAAGTAACAATATAAGTTTTTATAGTTAAAATATTATTAAATAACTCTTAAATAAACACAGGCCTTTTTTAAAATATTTAATTCCGTCTGGACTGGTACATCAACACCCTGATTTATTTTTTCTACTTCCAAAGTTATAGCCTTAATATTTCTTTTGCTGGCCTCGGATCGCAGTGTTCCATTAGTAGGATTTGTTTTAATGACGCATCCGGTATTATTTTGAATATTTTTAGCCCAGTTTTCTTCAAATGAATTCCCATAATATACCATTCCTTCTTCTTTGACCCCTATTCCAGAATGTACGTCTATTAAGTAGCTAATTTTATGGGAAATAGCAAACTTCAGAATTTTGTTGACGGGTGTTCCAGGAATGTCTGATTTGCGGTTAGGGTCATAAACATTACCTGACTGGTTATAGTAACGTGTATTTTTTTCGGTGTCAATAGGTATTGCAAATGGTATGAGATAAATTGTCCCGGTATATTCCTGACTTTTGAGGTAATACAACATGCTAACAACGGTTAAAGATCCTTGAACTTCATCTCCATGTATGCCTCCACAAATCAGGATTTTTTTTCCCTTTCCACTTCCCAAATGATAAATATGTGATCCTTTTTCTAAATTGAAATCAAATCTACTATTTAAAGAATTTTTATCTAGATAATCTTCAATTAGTGGATGGGCATGGATATTACCCCCAACTTCCACATCCAGAGTTTGCTTATAAATGTGGGCAGCATAAGCTGGGGAGCTAATGCCAATTAAACCAGAGGATATTAATGAAAAAGTTAAAATTAGAAATATTAATGTTTTTAAATTCATAAAAAACACATAATGCAGTTAATTACTTTTTTTATTGTCTTAATTAAAAATTTTTATGGAGTGTTGCCCTATTGAGTATTATTTAACAGGGCAGTTGGCCTAGTTCTAGACTCGGCGGTGTACAATTATAATGTAAAAGTTTATATATTTAAATTTTTCTATTTTTCAATAGGGCTTAAAAAATATTTCAATTACAAAACCAAAAAAATAAATTGTAATAAAATAAGAAATTTAAAATGCTTAAATTTTTATTTAAGAAATATTTAGAATTTTATTAATATTTGGAACTATTTTAATTGCTTTTTCAACCACTTCATCCATTTTCCGCCCAGCAATAGGATGTATCACTTCTAATATTCTTAAACCTTCTGCTCCATGGGCCTGGGCCAGATTTCTAGCAAAAGAAGCAAATTTATGCGAACATATGGATATAGTTGCCACACCCTCTTTTTCCAGCCGAATGGCATCTAATATGACCCAGGTGGTGCAGGAACCACAGTCTCCCAGGGCCAGTATGGAGACATTTCCTTGAGCGGCCTTTTTCAGTTGATCATCAGTGGCACCGCACCCGGCTGGTTTTTCAGAGTGAATAATATCTATTCCTTTAAGTTCAGAACCTATAGTTTCCAGAATAGTATCAGCATTAGGTTTGGTATTGTCAAAAAGAGAAATCTTAGAAATTTCAGGAGGAATTTCATTTAAATCAATTTTTTCACCACCAAAATCGGCCAGAGGATCCATTACTTCCCTTTCAGTTACATTAACTTTCATAAAAACCAATTCTATTTTAATTTAAGAATTTTCCAGAAAACAAAAAAATAAGTTGATTTTGAATTATTCTTCCAATCTCAACCTTTTAATGACAAAATCCTTATCCAGAGACAAGATAAATGAAGCAGCCCTGGGCCCCATTTTTTTATTAATAACAACCCTATAAATGGCCTGGAAGGCTTTTTGTGGTTTTAAATCATGCTTTCTCAAGATATTGTACATTTCATCATGTAGTTCTTCAGGATTGAGATCTCTTTCTTCCAGTAAATTGCCCATATCCTTTAAAAATGCTGTTTGTTCAGGAGATAAATTGGCAGGAGGCATCTTTTCCTGCACCTGGAACTTGACAAAGCCGGGGGCATAGGTATCCAGCCAGTTTTTAACATGAATTACTCTTTTTTGCAAAATATCCTTCAAATTATCAGATAAATCTTCAAATGAAGTATTTTCAATTTCTTCCGGTAACTGGGAGTTTCTCTGTAATATTTGGTAGATTTTCTCTAGATTGTCACCAGCAATTTGATAAGCCACAGTTAAGAAACGATAGGAAGGTCTGAAGGGCATTTTGTTTGTCTCATGTATTTGAGACATTTGATATATTTTTTTAAGCTTTTTTTCTTCCTTTTCAGAGGCTGCTTTTTCTTTTCCAAAGTAAATTTCCTCCACACGATCAAATTGCTCCACAAAATCAAGAAATGGCATTTCTGGATTGAAATCCTTGTGTTTCATGGGTTTGTTTCTGAATAAAAAATAATTTAGACTTTCAGCAGGCCCTATTTCCAGCCATTGACTTGGAGTGAAGAATACTCCGTGGGATTTGGACATTGCCTCTCCTTTGAGGGTGATCCATTCATAAGGTACGGGGTAAGGTGCTTTATAATCAAAAATTTCCTGAGAAATGACACTACTCACGTCATATGATCCTCCACTGGCAGCATGATCTTTTCCAAATGGTTCACAAGTTATTCCGAATATTTTCCACCGGGCTGCCCATTCAACTCTCCAGGTAAGTTTTCCCGTACCCGATTTAATGTCCATCTGACCATCAAAGCCACATTCACAACGATAAGAAACCTCGTCGCCTTCAAAATGGTATGCAAACGTGGTATTTACTCGGCCGCATTTGGCACATATAGGATTATATGGCAACCAGTCATCAGCCAAAGGATTTTCCCTGTATTTATCGAATATTTCTCGAATTTTCGAGGCTTTTTCCAGGGAAGTGCGTATGTAATCTATGTATAGTCCTTCATTGTACATCTTGGCCCCTGAATAGATTTCCAACTCGATACAAAAGTCATCCATTGTGTCCAGAAATGGTTTCTGGAAGTGCTCTACAAAGCTGTCGCAACAGTCTTCTGGACATGGTATATGGGAATAAGGGACCCCTAGATATTTATTATAGCTTTCTGGAAGGGGATAAGGAACCTTACGCAGTGGATCGTGATCATCAGCTATCCATATGGTCTTGGAAGAAATTCCTTCTCGTTCTAGGGTTTTACCCACTGCATTAGCTATAAAAACGTCGCAAGAATTTCCAATGTGTATTGATCCGGAGATGGATGTTCCACTGGCCACTACATGGTTTTCAACATCCCAATTTTTTAATTCGTCACCTATCCTTTCTATCCAGTGTCTCAATCAAATCACCTAAGTTTATAGAGTAAATTAATGTAATTCTAATCTATTATTCTCTCAAATTGAACATTAAATAACCAATTTAATTAATTATTTATTTTTTTTTAAATCTTGGACTTATCATAATAAAACCAGAAATAATTTCGATTTTTTATGAGATTAATTAATTTATTTATTTCAAGTTATTTAAGAATAATAGTAATATTAACTATTATATTTTAAAATAAGAAATATAAAAAGATATTTATTAAAAATAGTTCTTTTTAAAAAATTTAAATATAAATTAAGAATGAAAGGAGTTTAATTAATTATTTTAATTAATCAAACACATCAACTTCTGCGTTGTCCAACCATTCATTCACTATTTTGACCGCACAGTAGTTACCGCACATGGTACAAGTATCTGGATCTTCTGGTGGCCTTTCCTCTCTTTTTTTACGAGCTTCTGCTGGACATAAAGATGCGTCGTATTGTCCTTCCCAGTTGAGTTTTTTACGGGCATTAGCCATTACCAAATCCTTTTCACCGTTGTGAATACCTTTGGACATGTCTCCTACATATGCACCGATCCTGGTGGCAATAACTCCTTCTTTCACGTCATTTGGGAAAGGAAGAGCTAAATGCTCGGCAGGAGTCACATAACAGATAAAGTCTGCTCCCGCACCTGCAGATGCAGCTGCTCCAATGGAGGAAACAATGTGGTCGTATCCCGCACCGATATCAGTTACAATAGGTCCTAACATGTAGAAAGGAGCTCCTCGGCAGAGTTTTTTCTGGAGAGTTACGTTGGCAGGGATTTCATTTAATGGAATATGTCCTGGGCCTTCCACAATGGTCTGTACACCAGCTTCTCGTGCCCTGTCCACTAATTCTCCCAGGATGATGAGTTCTTGAACTCCAGCTCTGTCTGTGGAATCGGCAATTGCTCCAGCTCTCATGGCATTGGCCATGGACATGACGAAATCGTGTTCTTTAGCTATTTCTAATATGTAATCGTAATTTTTATATAAAGGGTTTTCTATTTCGTTTTCTACCATCCAAGCAGATACGAAAGCTCCTCCACGGCTGACAAGCCCACCTTCACGGCCCTGTCTTTTCAATCTTTTGAGGGTTTCCCGGTTCACACTGCAGTGTATGGCCATGAAATCCACGCCGTCTTTTGCCTGTTTTTCAATGGCTTTGAACATAGATTCTTCTTCCATGTAAATGGCAGAACCTTTTTCTCGGATGGTTTCTACTGCGGCCTGGTAAATAGGTACGCTCCCCACTGGTAAATCGGAGACTTTCAAAATCCTTTGTCTGATTTCGTCCAAGTCTCCCCCTACGGAAAGTTCCATTAAAGTATCGGCGTGATGTGCCATGGCTACTTTGGCCTTTTCTTCTTCCAAGTCGAAGTCACAGATGTCTGTGGAGGTTCCGATGGTTGCGTTTACTTTAGTCCTTAGCCCTGCACCAATACCCACAGCTTTAGCATTGTCCCGGTTTATATTACTGGGTATGGCTATGGTTCCCTGAGCTACAGATTTTCTGATGAATTCTTCAGAAACGTTTTCGGCTTGAGCCACCGCTTTCATTTCCTCTGTTATTATACCTTTCTTTGCGTCATCCATTTGTGTCATAGAATCACCATGTTTAAATTTTAGACTCTTAGCCTGACTTGAAACATGAATCAAGTCTTTTTTTTGGCTGGAGCAATATTGGAATCAAGATTTATCAATAATATCATGGTTGATAATGATGGTCAATTATGTAATCTACATAGTGTAGTTCAATATCTGTATTCCATAATAAAAGATATAATGTTTTAATTTTCCCTTATATATAAATAAGATGATTCCAGTATGCTTTATTCGAGTCTTTACTTATATATTAACAATAGTTATAATATTTTTAGATGTTAAAATAATAAATAGACTATTCTAATTTTTTTAATTATAATTTATTAATATCGACATTAAAAATAAGAATGTTAATTTAATCATTTATACATTCTCTTCAAAACCATTTCATAATCTGGAACATTGGTTTGGCAGCCTTCTGCTTCTATAATGTATGAAGAAACTGCTGAAGCAAATTTAGCACAATATTCCAATGGTTTTTCTTCTAAATACGCTTTTAAAAACCCTGCACGATAAGAATCTCCGGCTCCGGTGGGGTCAACAGCTTCACTAAGCACGGCTTTAACCTTGATATTACCTTCGTCGGAGTAAACTGTACTTCCTTGTTTGCCATAGGTTTTTACTACAATATTCGGCCCGCATTCTCGCAATTCCTGCATGGTCATATCCATAGTTTTTCTTATACGATCAATTTCAAAGTGATTACCAAATAGAATGTTGCAAAGACACACTACTTCCTTTAATTCTTCAGGAGAGTACATATGCAAGTCTTGTCCAGGGTCAAAGGATATTAATTTTCCTTTTTCTCTTGCAAATTCACCACATTTTCTGTTAAAACTAGGGTCTCCAGTGGCCAGATGCACAGCCTTAACATTTTCAATAGCTTTTTCTGGAACTAAAGCATTTTTAAAGTTTTTAGCCGCCCCCCAGTAGAAATAACTAATCTGATCGCTATTGATATCTGTCACTACAAATGCGGTAGGTGTATTGTCTTCGGGAACCAATATCATGTGGCTGGTGTCAATTCCTACATCATTTAAGAATTTTTTATAGGTTGATTCGGCAAAATCTCCACCCACTGCAGATACCAGGGCAGTATTAAGTCCTAAGCTAGATCCGACTACTGCCACATTTGCAGCAGCTCCTCCATGAAGATTTTTCATTTTTTGAATGGATATAGATGAATTAGGCTCTGGAAACTCCTCTACTTGTATAATATAGTCAAAAGCAGTGTGGCCTATGGCCAGTAAATCCTTATTTTCATTCAATAAATCACCTCGCTTATGTTAGTTTTTACAGTACTTAAAATTTTTCAAGACTGATATCTGAATCTATTTTTTTGTAAATAATAATTTGAATAATAGTAATAATTATTTTTAGGATTTTGTGAAATTATAAATTTTTAGAATAAGCGCAGATTAAAATATGGTAATTGGCACTTTAACACACTAAAAAATTAGATTTCGATTCTTAAAATATTTTTTGAACGTTCAATTATTTTAATGCTAGCGAAATATTTGTGCTGTCAATAATAAGTCAAAAAACAGTAATTTATAATATTTTCTATTTTTAAAATTTCATTAAAGAGATTTAAATCCATGATTTTCAACAATCTTTTGCCCTGAACCTAATATAAAATCAATAAATGCTTCAATGATAGGATTAACATCTTCGTAACGAACTATACTTATAACGTGACTAGTTTCTTCCTTTAGAATATCACTACCCGAAAAAAAACTTGCATTTAAAAATGTATGGATATTTTTACCATTTTCAACTAATTTATATGCGTCATAAGGAGAATTAACTTCTTTTATAATTTCAAAGGGAATTTTCCTATCATGCATAGTTTTCCAGGCCAATCGTTGTGAAGAACTGGAAACTGCAATGAAATGAGAATTTATAAGTTCTTCCAGATTATTTATTTCACTTCCTGGACTCGATACCAGTACCAAGTAATCAAAGGCAATAGGGGTAAAATCCAGATCCCTTTCAAAAGCAATTAACGGATCATCAAGAGCTAAAATATCTAGAAGTTCTTTTTGAGCCAGATAAAATGAACTCTCATCATCACTGCCATATACTACTGCGTCTAGACCAAATTCTTGGGCCAGAGTGGAGAGGAGTCCTGAAGAAATGTGCCCTCCACAAATAACTGGCTTAGAACTGGGGGCCATTTTAATTAAAAACCGGCGATGCTTTTCCAGAATTTCCATCCCCTCAGAAGTCAGCTCAGACCCAGCCCCGGTGCTCAAAACTAGTTTAAAACCTAATTTTGCCTCTGCTTCCAATATGCGCCGATTTAAAACTGGAGCAGAAATTCCCAATTTGTTAGAAGCCTTCCGTTGTGACCATGTTTGCGATATCAACAGAAGTGACTGGAAAAACTTGTAGTTAAATTCGTGGCCATTGATTTTCATGCCTAGGAGTGGATTATATTCCATAGTACGCACAATTGATTAATCATTTATTAAATTTAAAATATTTAATAGATAGTACTCACTAAATTAATAGATTACCATCATAACATTATATTATAAATCAAGATATACTTTAGTCAAGTGGGATTGAATTCATACAGATTAATGTGTTATAATCTTCATTAATCTATATTTAATTTATCATTAGTTTATATTGATATTAAATATTTAAATTCTATTGGGGTCTTAAAATGATTATAAATGACGCTATTAATGAAATGATTGAAAATGTGTACAAATTATCCCAGGAACTAGATGAAGAAACAATAAATGAAATGATGGACAATATAATTGCCTCTAAAAATATATTTGTTCTAGGACTGGGCCGATCTGGACTGGTGGCCAAGGCATTTGCTATGAGATTAATGCACTTAGGGTTCAGTGTTTATGTTGTAGGAGAGACCATAACTCCGGCTATTCATGATGATGACTCTTTAATAGCTATATCTGGATCTGGTGAGACTAGTTATATTATCAGCACAGCTAAAATCACCAAAAAACGAGGGGCTAAAATAATTGCTGTGACTTCTTATGAGAAATCAACTTTGGCAAGTATGTCTGATTTAGTAGTGCTTGTTAAAGGCAGAACAAAAATAGACATGGAAAAAGATTATATAACTCGGCAAATGGGTGGTAAACATCAGTCACTAGCCCCATTAGGAACTTTATTTGAGATTTCCACTCTAATATTTCTAGATGGATTTATTGCAGAATTAATGAATAAAATGGAAAAAACAGAAGAGGATATGAAGCTTAAGCATAATGTGCTGGAGTGAAATATTTTCTTATTTTTAATCATTTACAATTTTTTAAAGTATAACCCTATCTGCATGTGTGTAAATATTAAAACGATTACCTCTGACAAAACCTACCATAGTAACTCCTGCTTCTTGGGCTACGGCATAACCAGAGGTGGTAGGTGCGGCATTGGAAGTAAGAACAGGTATACCGACCCTAGCAATTTTTATAAGCATATCTGCAGGCATACGGCCGCTGTAAACAATATAACTATTTTTAAAGTCGACACCTTCTATTAGGCCTGCACCAATAACTTTATCCACAGCTACATGCCGACTCACATCTTCTTTTGATAAGAATTTATCTTTATAAACCAAGGCAGCTACATGTGTCCCACCGGTTTCCTTCCAAGTGTGTGCACTTTTTTTTAATCTGGTAAAAGAATCAATAATTTTTTTTTTATCTATTGTAAAATTAGATTCAACTTTGTTTACAAATTCTATTTTCTGTCTCCATCCACCAAAGCAATCAGAACCCACTACTAGTTCTTGTATTATGTCAAAATCTTCCATGTCCACCTTAACGTTAATGGTATTATCTTCAATGTTAATTTCATTAATATTTTCCATTGAACGAATAATGCCTTCTCCTAATAGATATCCCACTGCAAACTCTTTTAATGAATCAGGACTGATAGAAAATTTCCTTTTAAGAGTGGTGTTGGCAATCAATTCTATTTCTTCGTCTTTGACCACTTTTTCCATTACGGATTCTGATTTTTCATTGACTTTAATAGCGGGAACTGTTTTATACATGGGGGACATGGTAGCACCTTAGTGTTGAATGTATTTTTTATATTAAAATTTAGAACGTAATAGTATAGTTTAATTTGAATTATCTGTTAAAAAACTGAAAGATAATATGAAAATAGGAATTATTTTTGAATCACATCATCCGCCCATGAAATAGCCGCGGCTACATTTGGGAATCCAATGATACTGGTTACCAGTAATAATGCTTGATAAATTTCTTCTGGGCTTGCACCTGCTTCAAGAGCTCTTTTTGCATGGCTGTGAACTGCTCCTTCAGATCTTATGGCTGCAGAAGCTGCCAGTTGAACTAAATGAGTATTTTTGTGTTCTATTGGTCCACTATCTCTCACCACTTTCCCTAAATCACCTAATATTGAACTGTATTCTTGATATCTATCTCTTATGCCCACGTAATTTTTTGGAAATTCTTCAGCCATTTTTTTAACCTCTTATTAATTAAAATTGGGTAATATCAACTTTCATATTATTTCGGATAACTAATAAATTATTTTACACACACATTAATTTATATATGCGAAGGCCATAATAAATTTTATTAAAAATTGTCCTGGTGGATTATAAACAGGGTCTATACTAGTTTTTGATAGTTTATATTAAATTTAATTCACTTTATTAAAATGATAAATAACTAAAATTTCAAATTATTAGTTTATAACATCTGATTTACTGGAGGATACTATGCAAGATTTAGATAAACTTTTATCCGATTACAAAGAGAAAAAATCAGATTTAATACCTTTACTTCAGGATATTCAATCTAAATACGGATATTTGAGTGAGGAGCTCATGGAAGAAGTTTCAAAATTTACAGGAGTACCTGAAAGTGAAATATATGGTGTGGCTACATTTTACACTCAGTTTCGATTCAATCCTAAGGGCAAAAAACACGTAGCAGTCTGTACTGGAACGGCATGTCACGTAACTGGGGCTCAACAAATAATAGAGGGCATGGAACGCCATTTGGATATAAAGGAAGGAGAAACTACTCCTGATGGGGCTTACTCTTTGGAATCAGTTGGATGTCTGGGATGCTGTGCTTTAGCTCCTGCAGCCATGGTAGATGATGAAATTAAGTCTAAACTATCATTAAGAAGTGTTAAAAAGCTTTTCA
>JAUXXK010000471.1 GCA_030681145.1 Methanobacteriaceae archaeon
TAAAGGAATCTGCATTTTTATATCGGGTACTGAAATGGGTAAGAATAAATTATTTTTCACCAGATTTTTCAGCTATATCTGCTGCATCTTTCGATGTTGAATGACAAGTTTTTATGGCTTTATCATTATCTTTTTCTTCAAAAGTTGATTCATGGATTAAAATATCTGCATTGCTAGCTAATTTCACCATAGCATTACATGGCCTTGTGTCTCCGGAGTAAACAATTTTAATTCCGTTCCTAGGCTCTCCCAGTACTTGTTCGGGGGTTATTACTTTTTCTCCTATTTGTACTGTTTTTCCTTGGTGTAATTTGTTAAAGTCCGGCCCGGGCACTAATCCTAATTCAATGGCTTTATCCTTTAAAAATCGAGGCTTCTTTTTTTCGCAAAGAGCATAAGAATAATTGAGAATGTTGTGTTCTGTCCGGGCACATTCCATTATATATTCATCTGTTTCGATTATGGTTCCTTCACTTAACTCTGTTAAAATAATTTCAAAGTCCATGGAGAAGTAACCAAAGTTGTAAAGAGCTTCTTGAATTTTGAAAATTCCGGGAGGTCCATAAATGTATAGGGGTTCAGTTCTTCCTCTAAAACCCATGGATTGTATGATTCCGGGAAGGCCGAGTATATGGTCTCCATGTAAATGGGTTATAAATATCTTTTTAATTTTCATTGGACTTAATTTAAGACAGGACATTTGTCTTTGGGTTCCTTCACCACAATCAAATAAAAAAACCTCTCCAAATGCTTTTAATGCAATTGAAGCATGATTTCTATATTTGGTGGGTATGGCCGATGATGTGCCCAAAAATATTAGTTCCATTTGTATCACAGAAATTTTTATAATTAATAATCGAATCTTTATTTAAAAATATTATATCCTTTTTTATCTATAGGATATTAAACATATTATAAAGTATAATGTCTAAAATTTGATATAGATATAATAGATGTACTTTTATAAGTTCTTTATATTTTACTTAATCCATTATATCATTTTTTGATACAGATTATAGGTGATGTAAGTGAAAAATGCTT
>JAUXXK010000472.1 GCA_030681145.1 Methanobacteriaceae archaeon
CCACCCATATAACTATCTATGGCCTCCCGGTAAACTCGGGTGACCGTGGCCACATAATCTGCAGGGCGGGCCCTTCCCTCAATTTTAAAGGCATGGACTCCAGATTCCATAAGTTCTGGTATGTATTCAATCATATTCAAATCACGGGGACTTAAAAAATGTGTCATTTCATTTTCAAATATTTTTTCAGATGATTTATCTAAAAATAGTTCCTCGTCATCCTCAGATATCAGTTTCCATGTTTTACGACAGGGTTGTAAACATTCACCACAGTTGGCGCTTTTTCCATATAGTCCCGAACTCAAAAAACATCGACCAGATACGGCCATGCACAATGCTCCGTGCACAAAAACCTCTATTTCTAGGTGGGACTTATTGGCTATCTTACTAATCTCAGTTAGAGATAGTTCCCGTGATAGAATGGTTCTAGTAATTCCCAATTTTTTTAAAACTTTGAGTGATCGTAAATTAGAGATATTGGATTGTACACTTAGGTGAACTTCCAGATCATTTTCCTGGGCCAGCTCCACTGCTCCCAAATCGGTAACAATCACCGCGTCCACACCATATTCCCTCAATAAAGGGTATTGTTTTTCCAGTAAGTCGAAATCCTGGTCCTTGAGTATGGTGTTGGTGCAAACATATAATCTGGAATCAAAATCATGAGCTCTAAGAGTGGCCTTTTTAATATCATCCAGAGAAAAATTAGATACATTGGCCCTCATATTACATCCCTGCATTCCAATGTAGACTGAATCAGCACCATTATTCAATGCAGCGCTTAAAGAGGGGAAATCACCAGCAGGGGATAATAATTCAACCATTTTTTTTAACACCTTGAAATTATAAGATTAATAATATTAATAAGGGTACTGATATCCTAGGTACTAATATCCATAAGGGTACTAATGTATTTTAATTTTAATAAAAAAATCAATTAAATTTAAAAAAAAAAAATGTTATTCTAAAAATAATTTTAGAATATAAATTTAGCATCGGCATGATTCATATGCTTTAAGATTTTTAGGAAGTTCTGTAGGATATTTCTCATTTAAACATCCCATACAAAGTTGGTCATAATCCAAACCAATGCATTCCTTTAATGCATGAATATCAAGATAACCCAAAGAATCCACATCCAATAGATTCTTTATTTCCTCTATTGAATTATTAGCAGCTATTAATTCTTTTTTAGTGGCCATGGCCACCCCGTAATAACATGGAGAAATAATTGGTGGGCATCCAACTCTAAGATGTATTTCCTTTACTCCTGATTCTTTTAAAACATTTATAAGGGCTTTAGACGTTGTTCCTCGCACTATACTGTCATCTACCAGTACTATGCTTTTTCCTTCAAGTTCTGATTTAATAGGATTCATCTTAAGTTTTACAGACATCTCCCGCTCTTCTTGAGTGGGCATGATAAATGTTCGGCCCACATAACGGTTTTTAATTAAACCCTCACCATAGGGAATCCCAGATTCTCTGGAGTAACCAATTGCAGCGGTAATAGCAGAATCCGGTACGGGCATTATAACATCAGCGTCTACAGGGAATTCACGATGCAAAGCTTTTCCAATATTTAAACGAACATTATAAATATTTTGGCCATCCATTATGCTGTCTGGCCGGGCAAAGTAAACATACTCAAACATGCAATGGGCGTTGGGGGTGTTTTTGGCAATTTCCATTTTATGAGATTGAATATCATCATTTAAAATTAATATTTCACCAGGCTCAACATCCCTTATATAATCCACATCCACCACATCAAATGCTACTGATTCTGAAGCCACCATTTTGGTTCCATTTTTTTCACCCAATGCCAATGGTTTTATACCCAGGGGATCCCGGACAACATATAAATCTTTATTTAATAAGACTACTAATGAGTATGAGCCTACAAGTTTTCCCGCCACGATTTCAATGGATTTAACCATATCATTATTATTGGCATATTCACTACTCAACAAATGGCTTATAACTTCTGAATCCGTGGTGGAATTAAATTCATGGCCGTTTTCTTCCATTTCTTGGCGAAGTTCCATAGAATTGATTATATCTCCATTATGGGCAATGGCAATACGCCCACCCTGGAATTCACTGGTGAATGGTTGGACATTTGCTGGATTGGATTTTCCAGTAGTCGAATATCTAACGTGGCCTATGCCCACATTTCCTTCTAATCCTTTGATCTTTCCATTATTGAATACATCACATACCAATCCCATACCACGATAAGTGTTGATTTCATTCCCATTATGGGCAGATATGCCTGCGGCTTCCTGTCCACGATGTTGTAAAGCAAACAAACCATAGTAAATTAGAGGTGCTACATCCTTGGACTGATCAGAGGAGTACATACCTACAATACCACATTTATCTCGCAATTTGGATTCTCCTAGTTTTCCAAGTATTAATATTTAGTGAGTAATAAAATTAATCAAATATGTTTTTAAATCTGTTATCCAGTCGATCCTCTTCTTCGGGAGGTTCTTCGTGAATTTCCTGAGTAAAATCTTCGGATTTAGTTTCAGGATCTATAAAAATTAAAGCGGTTTTAATAACTTTGAGCCATTCAATGGCATCATCACGGGAACGGGCACTGATCCAGCCCTGACCCACCACTATATTTTCAGGTTTAAATTGATTAGTAGCAAAAATAATCTGATCTTCATTCTTTAAAATTTGATTAAAAGCTTCATTCCATAGCTTTTTAATAGAAAAAACTTCAAGTAAATTTTTTTCATGGATACGTGAACATTCTCTCTTCAACTGCGAATAATCTTTTTTAAGGTCTTGAGAATTGTTTTTAATTGTTTCCATCTGTTCCTGGAGTTGATTATTAATTTGAACTATTTCATCCAGTTTTTCCTTTGATTCCTGATTTTCCTGCTGAAGTTCAAAGTTTTCAGTGGATAGTTCTTGTAATTTATCAGTTGAAGCATCCAGTTCTGTTTCCAGTTCTTTAAGATATTTAATATGAGTTATAGATGACAATCCAGCCCTAATGATTGCATTTTCAATTTCATCCTTAATTATTGCCGGGTCGATGTATTCCACATCATGACCATAAGGAAATTTCATGCGTTCCAAGTGTCCCACATGATCTTTTAGTGCTTCCTTATAGTTTTCAGCTAGTTCTCTTCCAGGAGCATCCACATCAGTAGCAATTAAAACTACATCCGCGCCTTTAACTGCTTTTTTAGCAATTTCCAGACTGGTGGTGGGTATTATGGAAGAGATAGTGATGTGGTATTCGGCTCCTAAAGCAACACCTTGCATGGCCTTAGAGACACTTTCCACATCAGACGCACCCTCAACTATAATACGAACATCAGTAGGGCTATTATCCATCTATTTCAACCTTTGACCGGTTATCTTTTTGTTCTGCCAGCTGTATCTTCTAACTCGTTTGGATTTACCAAAACCGCAGGAAGCACATATTTTTTGGCGAACATGGTAAGCATTTCGTCCACATCTTCTACATCGAATGTGGGTCTTTTTATTCCTTTTACCAAATGATGGTGTACCTTTCATTTATTAGTCCTCCTAAAATAAGACGTGATATCCTGATGGAATATAAACTTAAATAAAATTGGATTGTTAAAAGTCAAAAAAGACATTTGTACAACCAACATCAATCAAAAAGCATTTATATATGAAATATATGTAATAATCGGCAAAAAACACCAATTTAATGCAATATTAATGATTTAAATAGAATATATCCAAAAGGGGATTTAAGGAGATATGTATACTATATTATCTCCACGAATTAGCACGGTACCCAATCTACGGGTTACTTCGCCTTTTTCCAATTCTTCAGCGTCATTTAACACTAAATTCATATGTAAGTCGAAACTCTTTAAGATTCCTCTGAATTCTCTCTCACCTTTTAGCTTGATTAACACAGGAGAATTTAAAGATTTACCTAATGCATCAAGTGGTCTTTGTACATTCACTTTTTGTGCATTCATAATATCACCTATCCTATACCTTCAATGTTGGCTGGATTTATATTTAAATGTAACGCTCTTAAGATAAAAAGCTATAAATGGACCCCAATATTGCTTTGGAAACTCACATATTAATCTATCATTAGAAAAGAGTGTTACAATATCATATTAGCCATAAATTCAATCGACAATCGCAATCAAGTTCTATATACAGACTTGTTATAATTTTCTATGTAAAATAGAGTATTTAAATCTTTTTTTAAATGATTAAATTACTATTTAAATCTCATTACATATAAAGATAATCTGAAGTATTTTAACTAAACCTAAAAAACTTTTTT
>JAUXXK010000474.1 GCA_030681145.1 Methanobacteriaceae archaeon
GGCTTTGGAAGAGGGCAGTAAGGTTCGAGCCAGAGTTGTGGCTTTGAGTTTGAAGGGACGTTCATCCAAAGAAACCAAAATTGGACTCACCATGAGGCAACCTGGACTAGGAAGATTCGAATGGATTGAAGAAGAAAAAAGGAAGAAGAAGAAATGAGTATTAAAGCTTGCACCAAGTGTAAACGGGTAACCACAGACGAAAGATGTCCTGTGTGTGATGTTATAACTTCCACCAACTGGAGTGGTCTTCTAATCATCGTAGATCCAGATCGTTCAGACATAGCCCGTGAACTAAATATTAACCTCCCCGGAGAATATGCACTGAGGGTTAGATAGTGTTAATATTGCAAAAAGAGTTGAGAAGAGAATTAAAAGATCCTTTAGGAGACCTTTATAATTCACTGGAAGAAGTTAAGGACTCTTTATCCAAATACAATTATATAATCTCTGTAGGAGATGTCACAACAAAAAATCTGGTCGAATCTGAGATTTATCCTAATTTAGGAATAATTGACAATCGTATACAGCGAATGGATTCAGATTATGAAATAAATTACCATGCCACTATTTTAAATGCTGAAAATCCTCCAGGAACCATAACCAAAGATCTATGGGAAACCATAGACCATGCTATAAGCTCTTCAAAAAATAGCAAGAAAAAGTTTTTGATTGTGGTAGAAGGAGAGGAAGACTTAGCAGTTCTTCCCAGTATTATCCTGGCTCCAAAAAATACAGTATTAATGTATGGACAGCCAAACCAAGGCTTGGTTGTTGTAGAAGTAGAAAATTTAAAGAAAAAAGCTGAAGAGTTAATCAATAAATTTGAGGAGGCTAATTAATGGAAATCAATATAATTAATAAAACCGAAAATCCAGTTTTATATAGAACCGAAATTAAATTTGAGTGTGTATACCAAGGTGAATCAACTCCTAAAACATTGGATGTTAAAAATAAATTAGTGGCTATGCTTGATGCAGACAAAACCTTACTGGTGATTGATAATGTACAGCCTCATTTTGGTGAAGGTAAAGCCAAAGGTTACGCTAAAGTTTACACTAATCTAGAAAGTTTAAATGATATTGAAACTGAACATGTTTTAACCAAAAATAAAGAAGCCTCATCTGAGAAAGAATCTGAGGAGGAATAATTATGAAAAAAGGAAAACTTTACGAAGTTAAAGATGATAAATTAAACAGAAAAAACCCTTTTTGTCCTCGATGCTCTAGTGGAGTATTCATGGCGGACCACGGAGACCGTTACTCATGTGGTAAGTGTGGATACACAGAATGGAAAAACAAAGATAAATAATTTATTTTTTTTCTAATTTTTAATTTTATTTTATATATTAATTTTTTTTATAAGTGTTTACTTTAATTCATTTACTTATACATAATAGGTAAATAATTATGGTATTATTATTAAATACTATTTTAAACTAATAATAATCTAAAAAAAATAAAATTAAGTTATTAATAAATATTATTTTAAACATAAATTATTTAATAAACTAATAAAAGGTGTTTTTATTGAATTTAAGGGCCGGAAGACTAGATAAAAAGATGAGTGAAGATGCTGCTACATTCACATCTTCTTTAGAATTTGATAAGTACATATTCGAAGCAGACATAGAATGTAACCAGGCCCATACTACCATGTTGGCCGAAGAAGGAATTATTGATGCTTCTGTAGCGGAAAAAATATTGGAAGCATTATCCAATCTAAAAAAAGAAGGTATCGGAGCTTTAAATATGGATCCATCGGTGGAAGATATCCATATGGCTCTGGAAAACTATGTAACTGATAAGGTAGGTAAAGAAGCAGGTTTTATGCACACCGCCAAATCTCGAAACGACCAGGTAGCCACTGACCTTAGGATAGTACTTAAAGGAAAGATAATAGAAATTCAAGAGGATATACTTGACTTCATAGAAGGCCTGATTTTTTTAGCCAGCAAACATACTGAAACTGTTATTATTGGTTACACTCACCTTCAACATGCCCAACCAACAACATTTGCCCATCATTTGATGGCTTATACACATTCACTTAAAAGAGATTATGAAAGGCTGAAAGATACTTACAAACGAGTTAATATAAATCCTTTAGGTTCAGCAGCTATGACTACCACAAGTTTCCCTATTAATCGTGAAACTACCACCCGCATACTTGGTTTTGAAAGTATGATGGAAAATTCTATGGATGGAGTTAGTGCCCGTGATTTTATAGCCGAAACGATTTTTGACCTTTCCCTTCTGGTAACAACTTTAAGTAAGATTTGTGAGGAGTTAGTTTTATGGAGTACCCACGAGTTCCGACTAATTGAGATTTCAAATGAGTTTTCATCCACTTCATCTATCATGCCCCAAAAAAAGAACCCCGATGTAGCAGAAATAGCCCGGGCAAAAACTGCAGTATTATATGGTGAGCTTAACACCATCATGGTCATTTTAAAAGCAATTCCGTTCACTTACAACAGGGATTTGCAG
>JAUXXK010000483.1 GCA_030681145.1 Methanobacteriaceae archaeon
CAGCCTATGTAAAAATATTAATCATAGCTTGTATGGTTATGGGGATGGCTGCAGGTTCTACCACTGGAGCTATTAAGCTTATAAGAGTAGTGACGATTCTTAAAGGAATTTACTGGGAATTGATGAAAATTTTAACTCCAGAAGGATCTGTAATACCTCGAAAGCTATCTGGAAAAACCATAAGTGATGTAGAAATTAGAGAAGCGAGTGCTTACACATCCATATATTTTGTATTTCTTTTATTTAGTTGGGTTGTTTTAGCCATCTACGGATATGATCCACTTAATTCACTTTATGAAGTGGTTTCGGCTCAGGGAAATGTCGGCCTTAGTATGGGCATTGTATCTCCAGAAATGCCATATATTGCACAAATAGCTATGATTTTTAATATGTGGATAGGTAGGCTGGAGATAATACCGGCTTTGGTTCTTTTTAGAGGTGTTTTAGAATTTTTAAAAAGATATTAAGTGATTGATAATGAATTAGAAAATAAATTTTAAGAACAAAGCTTATTAATATGAATGGTTAAAGACTATCATTCACTAAAATAATGACATTGACTAAAACATTAATAAAAACCGATATTTTATTTATTTGATTATTAATACATAAATTGATTATTTAAGGTGCAAATATGTATGTAGTTATAATGGGGGGAGGTAGAGTAGGTTTAACTCTAGCAAACCTTTTAATTTCTGATGGCCATGACGTCACTCTTATTGAAAATGACGAATCATTGTGTGGTAATGCAGCAGTAGAATTAGACGCTCTTGTGATATGTGGTAATGGAACTAACACCAAGACATTAGAAGAATCAAATATAAGCGATGCTGATGTTTTTGTAGCTGCTACAGGTAATGATGAAGCAAATTTACTATCATGTATCTTGGTGCGAGAATATAATATCCCCAAAATTATTGCCAGGGTAAGTAATATCGATCACGAAGAAGCATTCCGTAAAGTAGGAATCGATGGAGTTATAAGTCCCGAGCGAACAGCCGCAGGATACCTTGAAAAACTTATAACTAGACCAAAAGTAGCTGATTTGATTGTCCTTGGGCATGGTGATGCTGAAATACTTGACATGACTGTTAGAAACAAAAAAATAATTGGAAAACGTGTTGGTGATATTTCTCCAACTGATAATTATATTATTGTATCAATCTATAATAACGGAAGCATTGAAATACCCAGAGAAGATATGATACTTAACAAAGGTAGTAAAGTATCAGTTTTAGTAAAAATTGGGGCAGTTAAAGAAGTTACTAAGCTTTTCACCAGTTAGTGCACTTCCATATGTTTAGGGGATTTTATGGATTTATTTACTCATTTTTTAATTCCTTATATCATTTTATTCTTTGCAGGTTCCAAAAATAAACTTGAAGGCGCATTTGGCGGAATTTCAATAGATTTTGATGTTTTATTAGTTTTTGCTGGATTTTTATTTCCTGAGATTTTCATTTTAACACACAGGGGAATTACACATTCCTTTATATTTGGATTTTTATCAGTTTTAATATTCTTATATATCTTAACAAGGAAACAAATACAAGAATTTGTAGGAAAAATAATAAAAAGAGATTTTAATCTGAAATTTACTTGGAAAACTGTTTTACTAGCTTATTTTGGAGTAATAATACATTTATTTTTGGATTATTTGACCACCGGAGGCCTTCCAATTTTATATCCATTCACTATGGAACGATTTAGTGCCCATCTTTATTATTACATAGATGGTGTTACCACCCTGATCTCCTTAACATTACTGGTTATATTATATCTAAAAATAAATTTAAAATTTAAAAAAATAGCCATGATTATATTTGTAGTAATGTTAATATCTTCAGGAGCCATAAGAGGTTATGAAAAAGTAAACGCATTTAATGCATTTGAAGATGATCTGGAAGGTGATTTTAGTCAGATTTCCACATATCCTACCCCAAACATGTTTGTATGGGATACTGTAATTATCGATCCAAAAAATGATAGATATCGGCTTTATGAATATAATGGTATTACCAATGAAAAATTATTCCAGGGGGCCTACGAGGGCCTTACCGTTGAAAACGGAAGTTATTCCTCGGCATTATCAGCTATTAAAAAAGCCAATCAAATAACTGAAGTCCAGAGATTCATGTGGTATACCGATTACATTTGTATTAATGCCAAGTTTGAAAACAATCAATGGAAAATAACTTATTTAAACTTTTTAGGTGGGCATTATACCAACAACAATCTAACGGTTTATGTTAATTAATATTCATTAAATTTTTTACTTTTTCAAGTCTTTAAAATCCACTGGCCATTTGATATGACATTTTAAGGTGTTGATGGGCATTTTTAGTCCAGGGTCCATGCCCTGGAAGAAGATATTCCGCATCAAAATTTAAAAGTTTTTTCAGTGAATTAATCATATCTTCCTGGTTTCCACCAATATCCATTCTACCAATTCCACCATTCGCAAATACCGTATCCCCTGAAATTAATATTTCCCCATCAGAAAGACATATTCCTCCCCGAGTATGCCCAGGTGTATGAATAACTTCAAAATCAGCTATTTTATCACCTTCTTTAAGTTTTTTAGTTATCATGGAGGGTTTAGTAGATTTACCAAACATATATGCTGCGGTAGCCATATTATCCCCTAATTCCAATGCTGACGCATCTTCACTGTGAATAAATATATCAGCTGAAAACAAAGAATTACCACCGGTATGGTCAAAGTGGCAATGGGTGTTTACAATGGTTGAAATGTCTTCAGGATTAATATTTGCTTTTAAAATTTCAGAAAAAATATAATCAGCATTTTCTCCGGTCCCGGTATCTATAATAATATCCCCTGCAATGTAAATGTTAGAATCATAGCCTAAACCAGCTATAAAAATAACATCATTTATTTTTTCCATATATTTCACCTTAAATTAAAATTATCCAAAAATATCTTTAAAATATTTATTCAATATAATAAAATAAATATATAATATTTGTTCATAAAATTAGTTTTATAAATTTTTATTAATTAGAAAAGTAGTAATAATGGGGTCACCGGGATTTGAACCCAGATCCTAGGATTTCTCTTGCCTCAGTACTCCAATTGATCATCATTGGGTACTTAATACCTTCAGAGCGCGCTTTTCTTCAAAGACAACTGGAGTCCCAGATGATAGCCTGATTACACTATGACCCCTTATAATTGGTTTTTTAATAATAAAATAATTTCTTAGATGATTTCTAAAGCCAAGGGAGAGATTTGAACTCCCGTGTAATGGATCTGCAGTCCACCGCTTCGCCTCTAAGCTACCTTGGCATAGTAAATAACTAGTAGATGGATTAAATATTTAAACCTTGCGGATGATTCATTCTTGATTTTGTATTAATATTTAAGAATGATATTGGAAAAATGTTAATAAATTAGAAATAAGTTAAAAATAGTGAAAAATGAAGTTAAATGGTATTTAGATAGGAACCAATGCATTTACAAATATAATTTTTTGCTTGGCGATTATAATACGTCCATAACTAATCTTTAAAAAGATAAAATATATGTCCATCTTGTCTATTAATGCATGCTTCAAGTCATTAGGTTTGTCTCATCTTAATATCTTTATACTATTAAATTTCAGCGAAAATCCAATTATGCCATAAATCGCATTGAAATATTTATTTATCACTATTTAAAATCAAAAAACCGACTTGAAAACATAAATTCATCAAAATTCAAAAAGTTTATAAAAATAATTTTAGATTAGTGAATGCAATTAAATTTTCAATAGAATATGTATCATAGATAATAATAGAAATAAATTATCTTAAAAATAATAATGAAATTAAAAATAATTAAAAATTTTATTCCGTCTTTTCTTCTAAAAATTTGATTTGGCGATCTTTTCCAACCAATTCATTTATTTCCATACCTTTTTCCAGTGCAAGGTCTTTATCTAATCTATAATTCTCACTTCGAGTTTGAAAAAGATCTTCTGGTGATAAAAATCTCCATTTTTTATATTTAAATTTGATTCCAACATATGGTTGAGCTCCGAAAATTTGAGAAAATTCACAAAGGCCTTGAATTTTTTGAGAATCTATGTATATTCTATCTTTAGTCGTGGTTTTTACTTCAATAGCCAAATATATTTCACCATTTCCTGCTAAAACATCAGGTAAAGGTTTTTTTGTAGCTCCACCGGATGCAGGGGCCCTCATAGCAGCAAAATTTTCATCCCATAATATACGAACCAGGTCCCTTTCTTCTTTCGATCCTTTTTTTACCATTAAAATTCCAGCCAGATAATCAAAAATATCAAATTAATAAAATAAGCGAATATTAATTAAGTTAGATGCAGCTTTCAATTTTTTCTGCATTGAATGTTCCACTTCCAGATTGTTCACGTATCCATTCTATAAAAGCATTTTTCACAATTATATGTTTATCTAACAGAACAATATCAAAACTTTCCCCTGGTCGCCGATATTCAGGTTCATCAGTAAAAAAACGATTGAAAGTTCCTGTAAAGCGATATTTATTTTTTACAAACCATTGAGTAACATATACTCCATCCATGGTGCCTATCTGTTTACCATTACGTAGAACTTGAGCCCTAAAACAACCATAAGTTCTTTCCATTTTTATCATCAGATATCATCCATGAAAAATTATAAAATTAGTTATTAACTTAGTTGGTAATTAAATTACTTAAACCTATTATGTTAAAATGGATTATGATTAAATTAGATGATTAATAGATAAAATTAGCCATTAATCGTTGATATTAAAATTAGAGTATATAAAAAGAATAATGATTGAATAATCATGGGGCCGGGGCCGAGATTCGAACCCGAGTCGCGGGATCCACAGTCCCGTAGGATAACCACCTACCCCACCCCGGCAAACAAATGTTTATTCTATGTAAATGAAATATATCTAATTTATGATGGTCGTTCAAATGCGGGGGCAGGGATTCGAACCCTGGTAGGCCTACGCCAACAGGTCCTAAGCCTGTCCCCTTTGGCCAGCTCGGGCACCCCCGCTAAGGGAAGGCAAAAACATCATACAATATTCATTATAATTAAACCCATCAAAGTGCTTTGCAGCTATCATAAAAAATACATTTAAGACATTAAACTAATAAAATTTAAAAGATGCTCCGGCCGGGATTCGAACCCGAGTCTTCGGCTCGAAAGGCCGAAATGATTGGCCGGACTACACCACCGGAGCATTAGATATATTTGCATAAAATGTATTTTTAATTTATAAAGGCATGATTTAAATGGGCCCAATGGGATTCGAACCCATGGCCGCCCGGTTATGAGCCGGGCGCTCTACCTGGCTAAGCTATGGGCCCAAAGACGCCGCCGACAGGGCTCGAACCTGTGACCAATCGGTTAACAGCCGAACGCTCTACCTACTGAGCTACGGCGGCACTTGCCAAGTAAAGCTTGTAAATCAAGCTTACAAACCAAAGCCTATGTTTACAGCCTTCTAAAACATAGCTCTTTATGGGAGTATAATTAGGTTGATAGTCATCCTATATAAACGTTTGGGCATAATATTATTGTAAGATAAACAATATTTTGACACTTGAAGTCATTACATTTAAATCCCAGTTTTTAAAATAATTCATTAAAAATATCTAAACATTTTATAAAAATGGAATTAAAGGCTAAATAATGCAAAAATTGATGCAGCCATGATCAAGATTAATGGAATAATCAAAATTATTGTTGATTTTCTCCTAGTAGACAACAATGCATAGATAATAGCAGTGGAAGCACCAATAATAACGGATAATCCCTGCAAAGCCCAACCTAATACTCCAGAAATAATAACTGTGATTAAACCTCCCACAATAACAATATTCCACTCAAATGTAACTTCAGGAGTATTTTCATAGTTTTGCATTTTAGAAGATTTTTCTGGATAATCTGATTTATGATAAGTTTCTTCTTTTGATTTTAAGCGAGATTTGATAGGTTTAGAATTCTCAAAGCCATTGAAAGATTTATTCAAAATTTTTCCACAGTTAGAACAGAATTTGTTACCTTTTTTATTTTTTTCACCACAATTAGAACAATAAACCATGCTTTTCATCCTTATTAATAGTTATTCTTTGAATAATTTAAATTGTTTAAAAATTTTTTATTTCAGATTAAATTTATAAATGTAAATATTTATCTTATCATTTTAATTAATTATATACTATCTTTAAACTATAAAAAGAAAATTAATATTAAATAATAATATACTATTTCTCTAATAATATAGTTTCAATTTAATTTTTAATAAATTAGGGTGCAGAATGCAATTAATAAAAAAATTAGAAGAATTTAAAATCCTGGATTTAATGGAAAAGGCTAATAAAATAACGCTCCAGGAACATGGGCCCCATATTACATTAGAAAGGGCCATTTTTCTTTCATGGTGGTGTGATAAAGGAGACTGTGCTTTTTGTTATATGAGTACCCAAAAATCAAATATTGAAAATCCTAAAACTGCTAGAAGAAAAGTAAATGCAATTTTAGCAGAAGCAGAGCTTTGCAGACGTATGGGATGGAATATTGAATTTCTTTCTGGGGGATATGGTTCATTCAGCACTTCAGAAATAAAATCAATTGCCCATAAAATATATGATATAACTAAAAAGCCTGTTTGGTTAAATATTGGTATAACCCAAGATATTGAAAAATATGGGGAAGAAATTGAAGGAATTACTGGTGCAGTGGAAATGGCTAATCCTGAAAAACAAAAAAAAGTTTGCCCCAGCAAAAGTATAGAAGAAATAAGCAATATGCTTGAAATTGCCGGAGGTTTAGGATTTAAAAAAGCTATTACAATTATTCTAGGTCTTGGAGAAACTATTTCAGATTTAAAATATCTTTTTGAAATCATACACGACCTAAAGATAGATAGAATAATTTTTTACTCACTTAATGCACATCAAAATACCCCTTTTGAGAATTATCCACAACCAGCATCTTTATATTATGCCGGAGTGGTTGCGGCCACAAGAATAAAATTCCCTAAACTGGAAATAATTTGTGGAACATGGGTAGATAACTTGGCTAATATGGGACCCTTAATTCTTAGCGGAGCAAATGGATTAACTAAATTCCCTCTTTTTAAAATGTTTGGAACAGCCTATGGAAAAAGAGTAGAAGAAGAAGTTTACTGGTCAGGTCGAAAGTTGAAAGGAACTTTTACTGATTTTGATCGCTTATCACAGGGTTTTTCAGAAGAAAAGTTGGAACCTTATATAAAAAGATATATTGATAAATGTTTAAAGAACAAATCTATAAATGAATAATATTAGCTTATCTTGAGGATAAGTATAGTCAATAATAAATACATGATTAATTGTCAAAAATATTATTATTATAATTTTTAATTCAATTGTTTTAACGTTTATGAGCTGTTAATATCAGCGGATTTGGAGGAGGAATAACTATTAAAATGAAATGCGGACTTGAAATTCACGTTCAGCTAGAGACTGATTCAAAGCTCTTCTGTGACTGCCATACTAACTATCAAGATGCACCAGCCAATACGAACATATGTCACGTTTGTTTAAATCAACCAGGGGCTAAACCATTTCCAACCAACGAAAAAGCTCTTGAAGGAGCTCTTAAAATTGCACTTATGCTAGATTGTAAAATAGCAGATGATATTACTTATTTCATGAGAAAACACTACAACTATCCTGATCTTTCATCAGGATATCAGCGTACTTCTATCCCTATTGGATACGAAGGAGATTTGAATGGAGTACGTATACGGGACGTGCACATGGAAGAAGATCCGGGGCAGTACAAGCCAGATTTAGGGATTGTAGACTTTAATCGTTCTGGAATACCACTGATAGAAATTGTAACAGAACCAGATATGAGATCTCCCGAAGAAGCCAGAGAATTCTTAAGAGAACTTATCAGAGTATTAGAGTATAGTGGTAACGCTCGTGGAGAAGGAACCATGCGAGCAGACGTTAATATATCGTTGGAAGGTGGAAAAAGAGTAGAAATAAAAAATATTAACTCTATAAAAGGCGCTTATAAAGCACTTAAATTTGAAATGGTTCGCCAAAAAAACCTTCTAAAAAGAGGAATTGAGATTACTCAAGAAACTAGAGCATTCCTAGAAGCACAGATGATAACTGTTTCTATGAGGCTTAAAGAAGGTGCTGAAGACTATCGTTATATTCCTGATCCAGATTTACCACCAATGAAAGCAGGTGCAGAGCAAGTGGAAACTATCAGAGAAAAAATGCCTGAACCCCCACATATCAAGGTCAAACGTTTCGTGGAAGATTATGATTTGGCTGAAGAACACTCTCGAGTTCTCACCTCCGAACTTGAACTGGCAGATGCATTTGAAGAAGTAGTTAAAGCTGTTGATTCCCAGTTTGCAGCATTATGGATGAGAGATGAGTTAAAAAGAGTACTTTATTATAATAAATTAAGTTTTGCAGAAAGTAAAATAACCCCTCAAAATCTGGTTGAACTAATGCAGATGGTAAAACAAAAAGAAATAACCATCAAAGCAGGTCAGCGTATAATAGAAAAAATGCCGCTCAATTTAAAATCTCCTAAAGAGATTGCTAGAAATATGGGTTTAGTTGGAATTGTGAATGAAGATGAAATTATTCAAGCAGCTCAGCAAGCCATAGATGAAAATCCAGAGGCTGTTTCAGATTATCATGAAGGGAAGGCGGCCGCTTTGAATTTTTTAGTTGGGCAAGTGATGCGTTTAACTAGAGGAAAATCAGAACCAGGACGCACAGTTGAAATATTAAAAGAAATGCTTTAATTTAACATATTCTCGTAATCTTAGTTGATTAATAAAATTAATTATTATTCCTGGTTAAATTTATTGATTAGAGACAAGATATGGCAAAAAAAATCCTTGATTTAATGTTATGGTCCCCTGAAAGAGATATTTTAAACTGTGAAATCACTTACATTCCAATAAAATCTGAAGGCAAATTAACAACGATAAACGGATCTGAAATAAAAAAATTAGATCATGGATTTTTAATCCTTAAAGAAGATATTAAAGTTCCTTATCAAAATATTGTTAAAATTGATTGTAAGAATAACTTGATATGGAAAAAACATAGGAAAAAGTTTACAGTTTCCAAAGGAGGAATTATATGAGCAATAAACCATTGGTTAAAGATTATATGACAAAGGAAGTTATTACCGTCCCTCCAGAAACTCCAAACGAGGATATAATCAAACTCATGAAAGAAAGTGGACACGATGGATTTCCAGTAATAGAAAATGGATCAGTTAAAGGAATGATTACTGCTTTTGATCTTCTATTAAAAAACTGGGAAAATTCCGTCAGTGAAATAATGTCCACAAACTTGGTGGTTGCGGATCAAGATATGTCCATTAATGATGCAGCCAGAGTTATGTTTAGAATGGGCATTTCACGTTTACCCGTTATCAACAAAGAAGGAAATCTTGTAGGAATTATTACAAATACAGATATTGTACGCTCCCATATTGAAAGATCAACGCCGATGAAAGTTAATTATTTCAAAAAAACTCTTGAACAACTTTATGGCATTAAAACTGAAATAAGTAGGATGAAAGTTCCTACGCAGCGTTTACGTCCCACCCAGGACAAAATATACGCTGATGAACTACAAGGCAGAACTTATGAACTTAAAAGAGGTCTTGCTGAACCTACAATAGTGGTGAAAACAGGCGATCGTTACGTATTGGTAGATGGTCATCACAGAACAGTTGCCGCCCGCACATTAGGATGTCAAGAAATAGATTCTTATGTTATTGATTTAAAACAGGAATTAAAATTAGGTATGGAAAAAACAGCAGATTTAAATGGAATATTCACTTTTGATGATATAGAAATAATTGATGATGCCCAGCATCCTCTTATTGCCATCACGCGCAGTATGAGAAGTAAAAAGAGGAAAAAAAATGTCAAATGATGAAATAATCCGGGAGATTTACCGGGTTTTAGAAGACCGTCGTGATAACCCCATTGATTCTTACACTTCAAAATTAATGCAAGATGATGAAAAAGCTGCTGAAGATAAAATACTGGAGAAAATAGGAGAAGAATCTGCAGAAGTCATCATAGCCTCGAAAAATGATGAAAATTTAATATATGAGTCTGCTGATTTAATTTTCCATATAATTTTACTGCTGGTTTACAAAGGAGTAGAATTTGAAGAACTTTTAAATGAATTTGAAAGTAGAAGAAAATAATGTCAAATATTTATTTTTTGCTTAAAGGATTTTATTATTGTTATTAATTTTCAGTTTAAATTTAAAGTATGCCTTATATTAAAAAAAATGATCAGCAACTATCATTTTTACTTCTTTTAACCACTGTTTTCGTTCTTCAAAAGTACTGCTGGCCACAACACTAAACATTTTTCGATGAAAATTTTTAATTCCACAAAAATCAAAAACACAATACCTCCATATTCTCTCTAAAGGGTCCTCAAATACATTTATTTCTCTTTCTTCATGAGTATTAGATGTATTAAATATTAAAACCGTTTTTGCTTTTAAAAGACCTTTTGGAATGCCCGAGCCATCATCCCCTTCTTCAAATTCATATGCAACTCCTGAACGAAGTACTCTGTCGATCCAACCCTTTAGTATAGCTGGAGGCTGCCCCCACCAGTTTGGATGAATAATTATTATGCCATCGGCTTTTTTAATCTCTTTTCTATGCTGAATAACTAGTGAATCTGATGTTTCACCATTTAACAATTCTTTACCTTTTAAAAGAGGATTAAATTTTTCAAAATACAAATCATGGGCCATGACTTCAATCCCATTTATTTGAAGATTTCTTAAAACAGTTTCATAAATGGCATAATTAAAACTTTTTTTATAAGGGTGGGCTAAAATAACAGATATTTTCATTTTAGTCCAGACCCCTTGAAGAAGTTGTAAAAAAATGTTCCGTCGTTTTCTGCAGACTTATAAAGATCATAAATACCTTTTTCCCATTCAATAGGGCCAATAAAACCAGAACTAATAGCTTGATCTTTTACACCTTCTACCATAGCAATAATAGTCCTTTTTATAAAACCATCAACCAGTTCAGGTTTACTTTTATCTACATAAACTACTTTGGGAATTACACGCACATTTTTAAATCCAGATTCTTCTAAAAGAGGGTATAATCGCCTTCCAATCATAGGATCTCCACCCAAATTTTGTTGTGCATTTATTAAACAACGCCAAGCATTAATTGATTCTTCACTTTCTGGGTAAAAATAACATGAACCATGATCTCCTTCAATTACGGTTATTGAGCCTCCCCATTTTAAATATTTTTTTAGTTCTTTAAGGGCCATTACTGGGTCAACAAGATGTTCTAAAACAAAGCAAACAAATATATGGTCGAAGATCTCTTTTTCAAATGGTAAGTCCATTATATCTGCATGTTTAAAGTGGACATTTTTGATTCCTTCTTTATCGATTAAATTTTTTGCAGAACTTAATGATTCCTTAGAAATATCTACAGATGTTATCTGAGAATCCGGACTTTTTTTAGCAAGTATAACTGTTTGAGCACCAACACCACACCCCGCCTCTAAAATATTGCTTCCCGGAGCAAAGCGAGTATCACCATGAAGTATTTCTGATAGAGTATCAGCTTGATCCTCCAAACGCTCTAATTCGCGTTCAGAATAACCATGCACATATTTTTTCATAATATGAGTCTCCTTAACATGAATAAAATTAATAAACTTGTAGCTATTTAGCCTAAAATTAAATTTATAATTGATGCAATATTTGATTTATGGCCTCATCAAGTGCGGAATAGTTCTTAAATATTTTTATTATTTCCGGGATTGGCTTTGAGTGAACATACGGATAATCAACACCATCAAATTCATTTTTTATTTTGTAAGCTAATTTTTCTTCATTAATTGAAAAATTAGCATTTATTCCACCCACATTACCCCTTGCATCCAGTCTAAACCATTTTTCATTTAGAAATAATCCATTTAAACCATGTAATATTTTTTCTGAACCGATGAATACTTTTTGATAACAAAACCCCGTAGGTATTTTTTCACATCTTAATAATGCAGCCAGCAAATGAGACTTGGCAAAACAAATACCATGGCCTTTATTTAAAACATCAGACGCTTTAAAAGATATTTCATTGTTATAAATATCAGATGAATGGTCAATTTTGTCTCTTACGAATTCATATAAAGATTTAACTTTTTGAATATCATTTAATCCTTTTGATAATTCTGAAGCCTTTTTGCTCACAATTTTATTATCAAAATCCAATATCTCTGAAGAAAGAAGATACTCGTTTATATCATCTTTTAAGGGTATTAAATTCAATTTAATCACTATACAATTAATTATATTATTTATGTGATTCCAGTTTATAATTTAGCGACGACAAGCATTTCATAATCTTCTGTTGTTAAAGGATCTTTATTAAATTCTCCTAATTTACAAGAAAATATGTCGATTTCAGTAAAATTTAAAGATTTTAAAAGCCACGTGATTTCTGAAGGAACATAATAACGTTCATTACAATCCAAAGAAAGATTTTCACCATGGTCATTTTCTATTTCCAGTTTATATTGATCTCGAAAAGTCATCAAATTAAATGTGTTGTTATTAATAATATGTGTGGTTGAATCGGAATTTATAAAATCTTTTAAAGAATGGAATAATGGATAAAGTCCATTTAAAGTAGTGAATATAATTTTACCACTATTTTTTAAGGCATTAGCAGAATTTTTAAGTATTTGAAAGTTCATTTCATCAGTTTCCATAAGTGGAAATGCACCTTCACAGATCATTATGACCAAATCAAATTCTTCTTTAAATGAAAGGTTCCTAGCATCTGCAATTCTAAAATCAACTTCAATATTCTCTTTTTTGGCATTTTTCCTAGCTTTATTAATCATGTCCTCAGAAAGATCAATGCCCGTGACATTATAACCTCTTTTGGTTAATTCAATTGCATGGCGACCTGTTCCACACCCAATATCAAGTATTTTGGAATTTTTATTAAATTTGATTTCTTTTTCTATGAAATCCACTTCTCCCATGGTTCCTTGAGTGAAATGCTCTTTTTCATATTTTTTAGAATAGTTAGAGAATAATTTTTGATACCATTGTTTCATATTATCACCAAATTAATTTATAAAATATGATAAAAATAGTTATTTATCTATTCCACAGAAATAAAAAAATCTAATTATCTTTTTCTAGCATGCTTTTAAAGTAAAAGCTAATGAATATAAAATTAGATTAAAATAACAATCTAAAAGATGATCAAATGGATAAATTTATGGCAGCAGCATATGAACAAGCCCAAAAAGGACTTCGAAAAGGAGGCATCCCTATCGGTTCAGTTATTGTGCACAATAATAAAATTATAGGGCGCGGATATAATCAGCGCATTCAAAAGCAAAGTGTAGTTCACCATGCGGAAATGGATGCTTTAGAGAATATGGGGAGAAAAAATGCTGATTTTTATAACAATTGCACTATTTACACTACTTTATCTCCCTGCATTATGTGTACGGGTGCTATTCTACTATATGGTATTTCAAAAGTAGTTATAGGTGAAAATAAGTCATTTAAAGGTGAAGAAAAACTCCTCATGTCAAGGGGAGTAAATGTTAAAGTAATCCAAAATTGTCAGTGTATTGAAATGATGTCTAATTTTATAGAAAAAAATCCCCAATTATGGAAGGAAGATATTGGATTGTGAATTATCCAATTAATCTACTTTGCAGCGACTTTAAATTCTTTTTTTGCCAAAACAGGTCCTAAGTTTTCATCATTTTTCATCATTTCTAAACATCTCAAAACAGAATATGCCGCTCTACTAACACCTGCACTTCTTTTTTCAGTATCAGTCCCCACACAATACAAATTACCAATTGGAGTTTCTACATCCCCAAACCCAGAATTAATATCCCATGACGCCTTTTCAGGGATTAAATCTTGATAATGTATCATTTCAATATGATTTTCAATATCTGGTTGAATCTGAATTATGGAATTTAATGCTTTTTTCCGCATTTTTAATGTTTCATAATCGTCTGGAAGAGTAAAAGCAAAACCAACTAGTTGATTACCATTAGGAGCCATTGAAGGATCATAATTTGATACTGGAACCATCCATGCATAAGGATCGGAATCAATCCACATTTCAGAACCTTTATTGCTAAATATTTTTTTATTAAGCCCTAGCCAGATCGTTAATGAGTTAACTTTTTTAATTTTATATAAATTCTGAGCATATTCATATGGCAAATCATCAATTAATTGAGGCAAATCTGATGCAAATCCCGAATAAACAACATTATCACAATTATAAGAGTTTTT
>JAUXXK010000342.1 GCA_030681145.1 Methanobacteriaceae archaeon
CCATATAAATATCGTAATTAATTATTATGTTTTCTAAGTATTATTAATGTTTTGTTAAGAATATTCATTTGATATTTTTATTTATTTTATAATTTTTTTAACAAATACTCAAGCTTCTATACCCATTATTTAATATTTGATTAAAGGAATAATTTATTTATCAAATATTTCAGGTGTATAATTTGGAAATTACAAAAAATCAATTAATACCCATTATCGAAGATATCCGGACCGAAATAGGTCATGGAGAGTCAGAATTAAATATTAAAGAACTTATTTTTGATTCCAAAAAGAATGAATTACTCATTATAACGCCTGATAGGCCAGATAAGTCTGCGGTAATTGGAAAAGGAGGATGGGTGGTAGGAAAACTACGTGAACAGATGGGAATAAATAAAATTCATGTGGAAGCTTATACAGACATCATCGTAAAAAAATACCGTATGGAACTGGCTTTGGGGAAAATTAATAAATTACTCTCTTTAGATCAATGGTCTAATAACAATGCATTAACCAATTTAAGAGATATGCTTGATAATAAAATTGGAAATCTTTCCCTATTTGATTTTTCTGATTATCTTAACATAAATGAACCATTTGAGAATACAAATATTCCTGATATTAACCCTAATAATCATAAAGCAGTGGTGGCCCTCTCTGGTGGGGTTGATAGTAGTTTTTCTTTGATAATTTTAACCTATCTGGGATTCAATCCTTTGGCCGTTACTGCTGATCCTGGAACTATTGTGCTTCCCAATCACTTTAAAAACAATGTTGATAATTTGTGCCAGTCACTGGGTGTAAAACATGATTATGTACCCGTGGATTTCTCAGATTTTATTGAAGAAAGTTTCGAGGGCCGTTTCCACCCCTGTGGCAGATGTTCTAAAATGATTCACCAAGCAGTGTTGGGTCATGCTCGAAAAAACAATATAAATGTGGTTGCATTTGGAGATATGCTTTCCACGGGTTCCCAATCAATTGTCGATAATGATGGAATTTTAAGAATCAATTTACCTGCATTTTTAGGAGTATCCAAACAGGAACTAGAGAAAATAAGTTCATTATATCATGTAAAAAAGTCAGCTAACTTTGGCTGTCCACTTTTAGGAGAAGTTCAAAAAAAGTTTCCTCATATGCGACGATATTCTATTCAAAGAGTTCTTAGAGAAACTAGAGCAGGTGCTTTAGAGCCTGGTCAGGCACTGGATCTTATATGGAGTTTATTTAAGGACTAAAAATTAATAATGGTAAAAATGTATTAATTTTATGGATTTAAGATGCTAATAATTTAAGTATTCCATAAGCAATTAAAAAGATTCCTACCAGATAACCTACAAGATAAGGATAGATTATCATCAAAATTCCAAATAATACTGATATAAGTCCAATTATTATGGGGTCTGCTTTCATATCCATATTAATATATATTGCATACAAAACTATATATAACTTATGAAAGAATTTAACAGAAAATTCTGCCCAAATTGCGGATCTGACAATTTAAAATGGCCTATTCCTCAGAATTGGTCATTATGGGAATGTTTTAACTGTGGATATACTGGTGCACTGGTAATTGAAGATGGTGAAATGGCTCAGGAAATAAAAGAAAAATATGAAAAGAAGAAAGGTCATTCTAAGAATATATTATGAGGATAATTAAAAAAATAATCTCTATTAAATTTTAAAAATAAAAA